>JAZNQB010000033.1:0-3427 GCA_045589995.1 Paludibacteraceae bacterium | reverse complement strand
GGTCATGAGTTGTCCACCGAGTTGTGGTCCTTCGATGAGTATTGGTTGTAGATTAGCGCGTGAAGCATAGATAGCGGCGGTGTATCCCGCTGGTCCTGAACCGATTATAAGAAGTTTAGTATTCATATATGAGCGTGTATTAATATCGCATATCGTTGACATAAGTATCTTTATCCGGAGTAATGGTGTATGTTTGCTTGGTGGTGACAAAAGCAGGTTTGGTTAGTTTGAGTGTTGTGGTCTGCTTTCCTTCTTTTATTTCCACTTGTAGCGGCATGAGGTTGGTATTCTTAATCTTTAGGGTGAAGCGCTTGATACCTATTGACTGGTCTTTAGGCGTAAGCGTGACGAGTGTTTGGTCGCCATTATTGATAGCGCGCTCTGTTATATTGCACACATCGACTAATGCCTTTGCGTATAGGAACGGATTGGCTTCGAGTAATTCTTGTTCCGTAGGATTAGAGAGTGTTAATTCATCCACTTCCGCATTATACATATAGAGCGTCTTGCCATCGTAAGCAGCCTCCACACCAAACATAGTGAGCGCAAAGCACTTGCCTTGCATGGTAATAGTACCCGGGTAATTCATCGGTGCATTCACTTCCTCTGCTACCGTGACAGTAAAGTCAGATTGTAGCGTTTTCTGCTCTAAATTCAGCAAGAAGGAAGAGAAGATAGTCAATATGGTTAGGAGGATGGACATGCGTTAGATGTTGGATGTTAGATGTTGGATGTTAGACTTGTTATTTGACCCCGAGTTCGGCAAGGAGGTTTTCCAATTGTGACAGGTCTTGTATGAGTACATCGCGTCCCTTAGGTCCTTTGTTTGGTCCTACCACTCCAGCCGCCTCGAGTTGGTCAGAGAGTTTGCCTGCACGGTTGTAGCCTATTTCAAAAGCTCGTTGCAGTCGGGAAGTAGAGCCCTCTTGTTTGGTGACCACATAACGAGCCACATCAGCAAACATTGGGTCAAGGCGTTTCATATCTACGCTACCTGGTGCCAATGCTTCTCCTTCGCCTCCTTCTCCCACATACTCAGGCAGTTGGTATGGTTCAAGATAGCGTTGCTGTTTAGCTATATGTTCTACGATGCGGTCCACTTCGGGTGTATCTACGAAAGCACATTGCACACGAGTGATAGAGGCATTTCCGGCGTGAAGTGAGTCGCCTCGTCCGATGAGTTGCTCTGCTCCCTTGGCATCCAAGACGGTACGCGAGTCAATGACGGACTGCGTGCGGAGTGCGATACGGGTAGGTATATTGGCTTTGATAACACCCGTAACGATATTTACAGATGGTCTTTGCGTAGCAAGAATCATATGCATACCCACCGCACGAGCCTTCTGCGTAATACGTGCAATAGGGGTCTCCACCTGTTTGCCTGCCTGCATGATGAAGTCTCCATACTCATCAATAATCATCACGATGTATGGGAGGTATTGGTGATGCAATTCGCCTTCTATCAGTTTATTTGGATTGAGTCGGCGCTTGGTGAATTTATCGTTATAATCCTCAATAGTACGAACGCCTGCAGCCATCAGCAGTTTGTATCGGTTCTCCATCTCAATAACGAGGGAGTTGAGGGTATTGACCACCTTATCGCAATCCGTAATAACCACTTGGTTAGGGTCGGCATCAGGCATAGCTGCGAGGTAATGTTTGAGTAGGGGTTTATAGGGTGCGAACTCAACCATTTTAGGATCCACAAGCACCATTTTAAGTTCCGCCGGATGCTTTTTGTATAGCAGCGAAGTGATGATCGCATTGATAGCAACGGATTTACCTGTACCTGTTGCGCCTGCAACGAGGAGGTGTGGTGTTTTAGCGAGGTCGAACATAAAGACCTCATTGGTGATGGTTCGTCCGTATGCGATAGGCAGTTTCATCTTCTGCTCATCTTGGAATCGTTTGGAGGCGATAACGGAGTGCATAGAAACGGTTTGTGGAGTTTCATTAGGCACCTCGATACCTATCGTTCCCTTACCTGGCATTGGTGCGATGATACGGATGCCCGTTGCAGAGAGCGAGAGCATGATATCATTCTCAAGGGACTGAATTTTCGCCACGCGCACACCTGCCTTTGGTACTATTTCATAGAGGGTGACAGTAGGTCCAACCGTCGCCTTAATAGACTCAATCTCAATGCCATAATTACGCAATGTGGTCACTATTCGCGCGCCATTAGCACGCTGTTCATCTTCATTGATAACTGGTGCATTCTCATTATCATAGACTTTGAGCAGATTGAGGCTCGGGAACTTATAGAACTCCAGGTCTTTGCGTGGGTCGTACGGACCTATTTTTGCCAATAGTTTATCAGGGTCCTTATCGTAAAGTTCCTCCACGGGTGTATCTTCTATCTCCAGATCAGGGTCTTTATCTTCGGTTTGGTCCTCGTCTGTGGATTGTTCTACTGTTGGTGTAGGTTCCAACTCCTCATCTTGGTCCTTTTCGGTTGTTTCCTCTGTGAGGGGTTCGTCAATACTAATAGGTATCACATCCTCCTCTTCTTGGGTTTCTATCTGCTTCGTATCATTTATATCGATAGGCAGTTCTATTGTCTGCTCGTCGATTGGGTCCTCAGGCTGCGAAAGTTCTTCTGCTACTTCCGTTTTTGGTTTGCGTTGGAAGAGCGAGATGCACCAATTTCCAAATGTTTTGCATCGGTCTATGAACTTAGGATCCGTCACCACAAGGAAAATAACCAATACAACAACCAACAGTAATAATGTACCTATCGTGTTAACATAACTATACAGCCACATTGCTGCACGCGCACCGAAGCTTCCTCCCCATCGATACACTCCGAGGTTAATCATCTGCTGTGCAAATCCGAGAAAGATTGCTCCCCACATCACCCAAAAAGAGCCGCAGCAGAACAATCTGATTGCGCGTATATCCTTTAGCGCATGCATTAGTCTCAAGCCATAGACAGCAAGCATAAAGACTAATATGATACTTGAGAAGCCGAAAGAGTTGTTAATAAGAAACTGCGCGAGCGTGGCTCCTGGCAATCCCAATAGATTCTGTATATCTAAGCGATTAGTCACTCTCTCTTCTTGTGTCATTGAAAGCACAGACTGGTCATTGGTCCCTGTAAAGAGAAAACTAACATACGATAAGGCTGCTATCACAGCAAAAGAAAACAAAATAATTCCGGCCACGGTGCGCGTGCGCTTATCCTGCATAAAACGCTTTACCGCTTGCCACCATGTTTCTTTCTCCACGCGAATATTGCGTTCTTGAGAACGAGTGGCTGCCAATCCAGAAGATTTAGATGTGTGTCGAGGCATGTTTAATGTTTAATTTTTAATGTTTAGAGTTTAGTGTTTAATGTACATTTTGCACACAATGGTACAAAATAGCATGCAAAAGTACAAAAAAAAGTTGAAAGTGAAAAGTGAAAAGTGAAAAGTGGAAAGTGAAA
>JAZNQB010000032.1:0-4301 GCA_045589995.1 Paludibacteraceae bacterium | reverse complement strand
TGCTTTTCTATGCTCCCAAAGGGATAGGCGATAAGAAAAAAGCGCTTGCGCTCTTCGAGCAGGCCGCCACGCTCTTTGAATCTTCTAAATGGAAATACTGCTGGAATAGACCCGCCATGTTATTGGCTGCTGCGCAGTGCTATGAGAAAACGGGTGACAAGCAAAAAGCTATTTCTATAGCGAATAAACTACTGAATGAATTTCCGAATTTCACATATATTCGCGATATTTATCTGCCTGCTTTGCGTATCGCTAAATAGTTATAGCACAGAGCGTTACTCGCAGACTATTCTCTCTCACGATGGTCAATCCATTGGTGCGTTATTAGTTCCCACAGGCGAAGCTCCTGCGCATGGTTGGCCAGCCGTTTTATTGCTTCACGACCATGGTGCGCGTTATGAGAAGGGTTGGCGCAAAGTGATTGGTAATAATCCCGAACCGTATTATAGTGGTATGGCTATTGGCGACTCGCTTGCGTCTCATGGTTATGTGGTGTTATGCATTGATGCGCTTTATTGGGGTAACCGCCGATCGGCACTCCCGCAGCGCCTTTTTAGTGACTCGCTTGGCACAGGGAAGTGGTTTGAGCAAATTCTCCGCGAGGATAAACAGTGTATTGATTGGTTGATACGCCAACCTTTCGTAGATAGCACGCGTATCGCCGTCGCTGGTTTCTCTTTCGGTGCCTACCGAGCATGGAATATAGCTGCCGAGGACGCGCGCATGAAGCTTTGTATTGCCTCGCATTGGATGACTACCCTTGCGCAAAATAGGTATAACGACTCATGGTTGTGCATGTACCGTGAGGGATTATATCCGCTGAGCTATAAGGAGTTTGCCGCCCATCCATCTACCTACCCTACGCTGCGTTTTGCGGAGATAGCCGCGCAGATAGCTCCGCGACCTTTCTTATTGCAGTATGGTGCTCAAGATAAGCTTTTTCCTATAAGTGCGGTGGATAGTTGTGTGCAGTATATTGAGTCCATGCACCATGGTTGCTTTGAGCATGAGCGCTACGATTGTGGGCATGTTTTCACGCATGAGCACCTACTAAACTGGTTGATTTTTCTACAAAAACAACTTTAATTGCATTTTTTTGCTAAAATATTTTGTTGTTTCAAAAAAAAGCAGTACTTTTGCAGTCGCTTTTGTTTAGGAGCGCATACATATTGCCGAATTGTGTAATGGTAGCACCGCAGATTCTGGTTCTGTTTGTCTGGGTTCGAGTCCTGGTTCGGCAACTTTCAGTAAAAAAGAGACCTCGATGGTCTCTTTTTTTTGCGAACCGGCTCTCACCCAGAGGTTCTCCGCCACTGCGTTCTGTCGATTATTGCTTAAGCAATTCACGAGTCCTGGTTCGGCAACTAAACGAGACTGTTGATGAAAATCGCAGTCTCTTTTTTTGTGCGCGTCGCTGTAAGTCGCTGACATTGCGGCGTGCGCAGCAGTTCGAGCATCACGCCTTCGCCCACATAGCCTGTGGCTCCAGTTAAAATGATTTTCATATGATTTTTTCTTCTTGCTGTATTATATTCGTTGATACTCTGTTGGACTCATACCCGTGTGGGTTTTGAAGTACTTGCGGAAAGTGAATTGTTCGGGAAAGCCAAGTTGGGCGGCCACATCTTTGACTTGCATGTCGGGTTGACGAAGCAGGTTCTTGGCTTGGTTGATGGTGACCATGTTGATCCACTCCATCGGTGTGTAACCCGATTCCTGCTTGATGATGTCCGCAAAATGACGCGGGGTCAGACTCTGCTTCTCGGCATAGTACTGCACCGCCCGATGCTGGCGGTACTCCGTATTGAGCGTCAGCAAAAAGGTCATCATGATCTGTCGCTTGTGGGAGAGTGGCTGCGGTTGATGCAGCAGTTGACCGCTGAAGAGCTGGGCGTACTCCAAGAGTGTTGCTTGACGAAGCAGATTAATGACCGTAGTCTGTATCTTTTGTTGCACAGGGTGCGTCAGGTCGCGCAGTTCCAATTCTTTCCCGCGAATCCGCGCCACGCTTTGCAGGAAATGGGTTTGTTGCTCGTTGCTCAGCGACATATACGGTGTGATAGCTGGGATGTTGGCAGTAGATGGAAGGTTCTGTGCGAACACCGGTAAGATGTTTTCGATACGCTCGTGCAAGGTGACGGATTGATAGTCGGCACTACGGGCTATCTCGAACATCGGGAAAGCAGGCGACAGAATCATCAGCGTACCGACAGAGACGGTATATCTGTCGTTGACCGTCATCTTCTCTACAGAGCCTGCCGTACAAAGTTCTATACCGATATGCGTTTCCATTCGTACTGATTTTGGGTGCAAATGTACAAAAATTTCCCAAGATATGCAAGAAAAAAGTGCAGAAAAATGCTATTTGCGTAAAAATTGCTCAATAAAACCCACAAATTGACCTTGCAGGGTCGCTAAAAAAGCAGTAATTTTGCAGCGAAATTCGATAAACATATGAAAAAAGCAATTTTGGCATGGTTGATGCTGCTGAGTATGGCGGTGCAGGCGCAGGTCAGTTTGGACTCGTGTCGGAGTTGGGCGCAAGCTAACTATCCGGTCATTCGTCAGTACGCACTCATTCAGCAATCCGCCGATTACAGTGTGCAGAACGCGGCGCGGGCATGGATACCGCGTGTGGTATTGTCTGCGCAGGCTACGTACCAGAGTGATGCTGCGAACATGAAAGAGGTATGGAACGCTTTGGGTATGAGTGATGTATTGGCTTCAATGGGCAAAGAGGTGCCGAATCTAAAGATGCAGAAGTTCCAAGGCAAGGTGCAGTTGGATGTGCATCAGACCATTTGGGACGGTGGCAAATCGGTAGCGGACAAGCGTTCGGCGCGTGCGGACCAGGCACAACAGGAAGCACAGGCTGATGTGGATCTGTACCAATTGGATAACCGCATTCTCTCGCTTTATTTCGGCGTGCTGCTGTTAGACGAGCAGCAACAGCAATTAGTGAAAACCGATTCGCTGCTGCGCGCTAACTTGGAACGCGTACGCACGCTATACGCGAATAATATGGTCTTGCAGAGCGATGTGGATGCCGTAGAAGTGGAGGTGCTGTCGTTGGAGCAGAAACGCACCCAGTTGGCATATTCGCGTGCAGCGTATCGCGAGATGCTGAGTATGATGACCGCCCATAATCTGATGGATGCCGAATTGGCTTTACCGGCAACGATGGAAGAGAAGATGATGACCAAAGACCGTCCGGAGTTGCGTCTGCTGCAAGCCAAGAGTGATTTTGTAGCCTCCCAACGCAAGTCGATTCTATCCGCTTCCATGCCGCAGTTCAGTGCGTTTGCGCAAGGATGGTACGGTTATCCGAACCTCGATATGTTTAAGTCGATGCAATCGAGCGAATGGGGCCTGAACGGTATCGTAGGCGTACGGATGCAATGGAACATCGGCGCATTCTACACGCAGAAGAACCGCCTCAATAAATTGGATATCACACGTCAGCAGATAGCCGTTCAGCGCGATGTGTTCCTCTATAACCAGCGCTTGCAGCGGATGCAGGAGAATGCCGAGATCGTACGGTTGAGTAAGGCGCTGGAGAACGACGACCGCATCGTAACGCTGCGCGGCAACGTACGCAAAGCGGCGGAAGTGAAGTATGAAAACGGTACGATTACTACGACCGAGTTGCTACAGAAAATTACCGATGAGAGTGCTGCACAGTCGAACCAGGCGGTGCATCGCATCGAACTCATCAAAGCTCAATATGAATTGCAAAACTTATAGGATATGAAACGAACGATTCTTTATGCCGCAGCGCTGCTGCTTTTGGTCAGCTGCGGAGACAAACAGGACTACGATGCTACGGGTACGTTCGAGGCGACGGAGATCACGGTCAGCGCCGAAGCCACCGGCAAGCTGCTGCGTATGGACGCAGAGGAAGGCAGTGCGGTTAGCGAAGGGCAAGTGTTAGGCGTGATTGACACGACGACGCTGGTGCTGCAACGCGAAGTGATCCGCAAGCAACAGGCCGCGATGCTGGCAGCCCGTCCGGACGTACAGAAACAAGTGGCTTCGCTGTGGGAACAGATTGGCAAGCAGGAGACCGAGTTAGCCCGTTTGCAACGGATGGAAGCCGGTGGTGCTGCTACAAGCAAACAGGTGGATGACGTAGCGACCCAACTGCGTGTGTTGCGTTCGCAGTTAGATGCGACATTGAGTACACTCAATGCCAGCGTGAACAGCGCGAACAATAACGCGGCGGCATTGGAAGTGCAGATGCAACTGCTGGATGACCAGATTCATCGTTGTTCCGTGACAGCTCCTTCGGCAGGTACAATCCT
>JAZNQB010000031.1:0-3901 GCA_045589995.1 Paludibacteraceae bacterium | reverse complement strand
CTTCGTTCCTCGTCCCTCGTACATCGTACATTGTATATCCTCTACGCATGCACAGAAATACGCGGCTTGCTGGTGCGTGAAAGCGTCGAACTGCGCTTCGTCGCTACCTGCAAGGTGTGAGAAGATAGAACGAACGCGTACGCTCTTTTGGGCTTTCAAACGCAATGTGAGGTTTGCCATTTCTTCGCGGTAGAAACCCAAACGATGCATTCCTGAATCAATCTTGATATGGATAGGGTAGTTGTCTAATCCTTTGGCTTCAACGGCTTGGATAATATTCTCCAGTGATTGGAAGGAGTATATATTCGGTTCCAAGTTATTCTCTATGATGGCGTTCATCGCGCTCACTTCGGGGTCCATGATGATGATAGGCAATGTGATACCTGCTTTGCGCAGCTCTACACCCTCGTCTGCCACAGCCACCGCAAGGTAGTCCACCAGTGCTTGTCCCTCTGTTGTCTTGGCTGCTTGTAGTGCTTTGCTCACCTCCACGCTACCAGCACCATAAGCGAAAGCCTTGACCATGCACATCAGCCGTGTCTCGGGGTGCAGCAGGCTGCGGAAATAGCGCACATTATCCGTCAGTGCGGATAGGTTGATAGCCAGTACCGTCTCGTGTGTCTGCTGCATAATACGCTTACTGATAGTCTCCTCGTCGTATCCTAAAGCGCGCATCACGGCTGCGCAAGTGCGCGCGTTCTGGTGTGTAGGGTCTTCTATCACCTGCTCGGAATGAATGAATAACATCATTTTCTCCTCGCGTTTCTGTTCCAGCGATATGAAGTTCTCTCCGTGCTCTTGACCTATATAAGTGATCACACCTATCGTCGGGCGTATCATCTTCTCTAATCGCTCCATCTCTCCGGGCTGCGAAATCCCTGCCTCGAAAATACACAATGTCGGCTTCTCCCTACTCACTACTCTGTTCTCACTACTCACTACTCCCTTCTCACTACTCTCTACTTCCCAAACGCTTAGCGCTACGCCTATCTGCGAGTTGTAGGACTTGGGCGAACGAATCACATGGTAGTCGTCTTTGAGTAGTTGGTACAACCATTCTTTGACTACCGTCTTGCCGTTCGAACCCGTTATACCAATCACTATCCCATTGAACAGGTTGCGTACATGTGCAGCCAAGCGCTGCAGTGCTGCAATGCTATCGCCCACTACGAATGCCTGCACGCCTTGTGCTTGCAGCGCAGGTATATAGTTGGCTCCGTCATTGCTGGATGTCTTGATAGCAAAAAAGAGGGTAGCTGCAGCTTTCTCTTGCTTCAACTCGCGGCTGTCTGTCAGCAGATAGTGGATGTCAAGATGGTCGTCACCCATCACTTCTGCGCATGTGCCAATCACTTTTTTAATCTCGGATAGTAACATAGTTTTCCAATTACGGCTGCAAAGGTAGTAAAAAATTTGCACATATGCAAAAAAAGTTGTACCTTTGCAGCCGATTTAAGAAAATATCACAACAAACACCATATTAGTGCCTTGTCTGACAGTTGTGAGTTGGGCGGGCGTAAACATTTGTAGGTTTATCAATATGATTAAAATTCAATTCCCTGACGGAGGAATCCGTGAGTATGAGAGTGGAATCACCCCGCTCCAAGTGGCTGAGTCTATCAGCACACGCTTAGCGCAAGATATCCTTGTCGCTTCTATCAAAAACAATGACGCAGACGAGTTTCAGATAGTGGAACTCAATCAACCCCTCACAGCCGACTGTGCTATCAAACTGCATAAGTGGGACGATGCCGAGGCTAAGCATGCTTTCTGGCATACCTCTTCTCACCTCATGGCGGAGGCGCTGCAAGAACTCTATCCCGGTATCCAATTCGGTATAGGTCCTGCTATCGAGAATGGTTTCTACTATGATGTGATGCCAGCCGAAGGACAAACCATCAAGGACTCTGACTTCCCTGCTATCGAAGCCAAGATGATGGAGCTTCGCGCTAAGAAAGAGCAGCTCTGCAAGCAGGCTATCTCCAAAGCAGACGCATTGGAGCAGTTCGGAGCCAAAGGACAAACATATAAGTGCGAACTTATCTCTGAGCTTGAGGACGGACATATAACTACCTATACACAAGGTGCTTTCACCGACCTATGTAGAGGACCACACTTGCTCTCTACAGAACCCATCAAAGCCATCAAAGTGCTCAGTTGTGCTGCCGCCTACTGGCGTGGCGACGAGAGCCGACCAATGATGACGCGCGTATATGCTATCTCTTTCCCTAAGAAAGCGATGCTCGATGAGTATCTCACACTCTTGGAGGAAGCTAAGAAACGCGACCACCGTAAGATTGGTAAAGAACTCGACCTCTTCATGTTCTCTGAGACAGTAGGTAAGGGATTGCCTATCTGGTTGCCAAAAGGCACAGCATTACGCTTGCGATTAGAGGATTTCCTCAAGAAAATACAAAAGCGCTACGGATACCAGCAGGTTATCACACCGCATATCGGTAATAAAAACCTCTATGTCACTTCAGGTCACTGGGATCATTATGGAAAGGACTCTTTCCAACCTATCGCTACACCAGAGGAAGGAGAAGTGTATCTGCTCAAACCGATGAACTGCCCTCACCACTGTATGATTTTCAAAAACTCACCACGCAGCTACAAGGACCTTCCTTTCCGCTGTGCAGAGTTCGGTACAGTTTATCGCTACGAGCAGTCAGGTGAGCTGCACGGACTGACACGCGTGCGCTCTTTCACACAAGACGATGCGCATATCTTCTGCCGTCAGGACCAAGTGAAGCAAGAGTTCATCCGCGTGATGGAGATTATCGAAATCATCTTCAAATCGCTCAATTTTGAGAATTTCGAGGCGCAAATCTCTCTCCGTGATCCTAAGAATACCACCAAGTATGTCGGTTCAGACGAAGTGTGGGAGATGGCAGAACAAGCTATCATTGAGGCATGCCAAGAGAAAGGATTGCCTGCTAAGGTGGAGTACGGCGAGGCGGCTTTCTATGGTCCTAAGTTGGACTTCATGGTCAAGGACGCACTCGGTCGCCGTTGGCAATTGGGTACTATCCAAGTGGATTACAACTTGCCTGAACGCTTCGAACTCGAATATACAGGTGAGGACAACCAGAAACACCGCCCTGTGATGGTTCACCGCGCACCATTCGGTTCTATGGAGCGCTTCGTGGCTGTGCTTATTGAACACACCGCAGGTAAGTTCCCATTATGGCTCACACCAGACCAAGCTGTGGTATTGCCTATCTCTGAGAAGAGCAATGAGTATGCGTGGAAAGTGAAAGAGATTCTTGAGCAGCAAGATGTGCGTGTCATCGTAGATGACCGTAACGAGAAACTCGGACGCAAGATCCGTGATAACGAACTCAAGCGTATCCCATATATGCTTATCGTAGGCGAGAAAGAAGCGGAGCAAGGACTTGTCTCTGTACGCCGTCAAGGAGCAGAAGAGAAGGGACAGATGACTATCCAAGAGTTCGCTGACTTTATCAACGAAACCGTTAAGCAGCAGATGAATGCTTATTAAGTAGTTGAGAATAGTAGTCAATAAACAACCATAAAAAAGGGGTGCCTTATGTGAGGTGACCCCTTTTTGGTATTTTAAAAAGGACCAAGTTTGGCGGTGATTATAGAGAAACAAAAAAAGTGGCTGACGCGAAAGTAGTAGATAGCATAGATGCCCAGATGGTATATTGAGGGTATAGAGAAGGTATAGTAACCATCAACAAACCTCTAACTTATCTTTAACTTATCTCTAACGATCGACTCGGAAATGAGTGGTGACTAAAACTGAAAAAGGTTGTGACTAAAACTGAAAAAGGTTGACTCGATAACTGAGATGGAATCTTAAAAATCGTAAACTTTTGACTCGATACCTAAAAGGGTTGATTTAATACCTGAAAAGGTTGACTGAAAGCCTAAAGAG
>JAZNQB010000030.1:0-4950 GCA_045589995.1 Paludibacteraceae bacterium | reverse complement strand
AAAGACCCAACCGTTGCTTTCGCGCACCCTGCAGACGCTCCTTATCAGAGTGTATGTACCACAGGTACGCACGATATGAATCCGCTTCGTGCATGGTGGGAAGAGGACCGCGCGGTGACACAGCAGTTCTATAATGAGCAGATGGGTTGGTGGGGCGAAGCACCACAAGAGATGACACCAGAGATAGCAGAGTTTATTATCAATCAACATATGTATAGTCCTGCTATGTGGGTCATCTTACCACTCCAAGACTGGATGGCTATTGATGGCGATGTGCGCCTCAAGGACCAGCATGCCGATCGTATCAATGTGCCTGCTAATCCAAGACATTTCTGGAACTGGCGCATGCATATCTCGATTGAGCAACTGCTCAAAGAGGACAAACTGAATGCGAAAGTGAAGAAACTGACCAGCGTTCGATAATAGACCAAATAAAATCAGCGAGGAAATACCTCGCTGATTTTTGTTATTGGACTAATTGGTCTAAATAGTCTAATTGGTTATTAGATGCTGAGGGTGAGCATGGCTTGCCATTTGTCCTCTTTGATGTCTTTCTTTTGATGGATGGCTTTGCTGAGCGGAACAAGCACGATATCGTCATTCTGCACACCCACCATCACATTGCGTTGGTCATCTATCAATGCCTGTACGGCAGCTATTCCCATTCGTGAAGCCAAGATGCGGTCAAAAGCAGTAGGACTTCCGCCGCGCTGGAGATGACCGAGAATAGTAACGCGTGTGGAATACTCAGGGTGCTCTTTCTCAATCATGGCAGCCACCGCATTAGCTCCTCCTTCCACCGCATGCTCCTGAACAAGCACGATAGAGGAGTTTTTAGATTTACGGCGCCCGTTACCAATAGCATCTTCTATCTGCTCCATGATAGTGGCACGCTCTGGAATAATAGCGGCTTCACATCCGCCTGCTATCGCTGCATTGAGGGTGAGGAAACCAGCATCGCGTCCCATCACTTCGACAAGGAAAACACGCTCGTGACTGGTAGCTGTGTCACGCAGTTTATCAATAGACTCCATGATAGTGCTGAGCGAGGTGTCATAACCGATAGTGGCGTCAGTACCCCATAAATCATTGTCAATAGTAGCAGGAATACCTATGACAGGGAAATTGTACTCCTGTGCCAGTAGTCTTGCTCCTGTGAAGGTACCATCTCCGCCGATGACGATGAGTGCGTCAATCTGTTCGCGCACAAGGGTCTCGTATGCTTGCTTGCGCCCTTCGGGGGTGGTGAACTCTTTACAGCGTGCGGATTTGATAATCGTTCCTCCTCGTTGTATGATGCCCGATACATGTTGTGAGGTGAGTTCCTCTATTTCACCGTCTATGAGACCAAGATAACCTCGGTAGATAGCTTTCACTTTGATACCTTGGCTGATAGCTGCGCGTGTCACGGCGCGTACTGCTGCGTTCATGCCCGGGGCATCTCCACCGGAAGTGAGAACGCCAATAGTGTGGATATTGTATTCCATGTGTGTTGTTTATTATGTATAGGTTTAACTAGATATCTAAAGCTATAGAGTTCTAGTAATATTATCTAATGGATGAGTGTATCTTTCACTTTCTGCATGAGCCATAGCGGAGTGCTGGTGGCGCCACATATGCCGATGTTAAGATTACTCTGTTGTAAGGAAGCTTTGTCATGAGGCATCCCTTTTGCTTGCAGGAAAGAGAAGAGTTTATTCAGTACTTCTTCCGCATTGCTAACAAAAATCGTGCTAAAGTTAGCTTCGAGGCAATGATTATAAAGTACGCGCGCGTTACTGGACTTGGTGCCGCCTACAAAAAGAATGATATCATGTGATCGTGCAAACTCCTGCAAGCGTGCTACGCGGTTCGCTACATTACGGCATATAGTGTCGTGCGCTTCCAATATAATAGATGATTGTAGAGCGGCTATGCGTGATTGGATAGCCGCTACCAGTTCTTGAAAACCTTCAATAGATTTGGTAGTCTGTGAGAAGAGATAGATAGCGCGGCTGAAGTCAAGACGGTCTAATTGATCAACTGACTCGATGACGATGGCAGTATTATTGGTTTGTCCTTGCAGACCGATGACCTCCGCGTGTCCTGATTTGCCATAGATAACAATCTGCGGTGGGAGTGTATCGTCGTTCTTATGCTTCTCATAACAAGCGCGAATACGGTCCTGTAGTTTCTTTACCACCGGACATGTAGCATCAATCACCTCTATACCTCTCTGCTGCGCAATCCAATAGGTAGCGGGCGGCTCTCCATGTGCGCGGAAAAGCACGCGCGCGTGCGGAGGTAATGTGCGCAAGTCATCGTTGTCAATAGTAGTAAGACCAAGTTGCTCCAATCGAGCCACCTCTTGTCCGTTATGCACAATATCTCCTAAACAACAAAGAGCGCCCTTGGTTAACTCGCTCTCTGCTGCAGTAATGGCGCGTGTTACACCAAAACAAAATCCACTATGTTCATCTATCTCAACCTTCATAGGGACGCCCCATGGTAAGTTCGTATTTGTTTTTAAATGCCTTGTCGTATAAGTCGCACACTACTTGTAACTGCTCTTCAGGAGTCATATCGCTGTTATCCACCACGATAGCATCTTCTGCTTGGCGGAGGGGTGACTCTGTGCGGTGTGTGTCTCTGTAGTCTCGGTCGTTCACATCTGCCAGCACCTCTTCGTAATCAGGATGCGCGCCTTTGCCTACCAGTTCATCAAAGCGGCGTTGTGCACGCACTTCTGGACGGGCGGTGAGGAAAAGCTTGAGGTCTGCGTCAGGAAAAACGACAGTGCCTATGTCACGACCGTCCATCACCACACCGCGTTCACCCATTTGTTGTTGCTGTGCAACAAGGAATGCACGCACTTCTTTAATCTGCGATATCTCGCTGGCACGGTTACCTACTTCGAGCGTGCGTATTTCTGATTCTACATCCTCGCCGTTTAAGGTTACATGTTGTACTCCCTTTGCGGTAGTAGTGAAATCAATATGCACTTGTGATAGCATTCGGATTATGCTCTCTGGTTGGGTGATATTCTGACGCATCATATACAGCGCGATTGCACGATACATAGCACCAGTGTCCACATAAGTGGAACAAGCATGCTTGGCAAGCGCCTTGGCAATAGTTGACTTGCCGCATGAGGAGTAGCCGTCGATGGCAACAGTTAAAGGTAACATCATGTGATTATTTGAGAAGCGAGTTAATATCTAATGTCAGTCCTACCTGATAGGAGAAGTTAGCTTTGGTCATCTGACTCATAGCAAAACCGAGTCGTGCCTGTTTAATCTTAACCCCGGCTCCAATGGATAGTCCGGCGAGTGACCTCTGGTCCACAAGGTTCAGTTCTGCACGGCGACGGTGGTTGTAACTGAGTGCTATATAGAATTTCTCACTCTTAGGTACAATCTCTATTGACCATATCGTATGGCGGAAGAGCATGTCATACCATTTGATATCGTGCGGTATGATGTCGCCAGTGGTAGGACTCTTATCTAAACTGGTCCATTCGTAGTTGAGATACCATGTCTGCAGATTATGTAACTGCAAATGGAAACGCAGCGGAGCGTGCTTAATCTTGTAAGTGAGTCCTAATTGCAAGTTGAGCGGTAGCATCTCATGATTGGAGCCACCTTCGTCTGAATAGAACCCTTTGAGTTGCCATCCTATATTTTGCAGTACGAGTCCCATCTGAAATGTAGAGTCGGGTGTTTGAAAATGTGCCCCTACATCGGCCCCGATAGCAAAAGAGGAGTATGCTTCATAAATCGAATAAACAGGTTTGAGTGCTACTCCTACTTTCCAGCATGGGTGCAACTGGCGTGCATACATGACATCCACCAGTATATCTCTGGCACCGAAAGTGCCGCCCGTTAGATTGCCATGCTCGTCCGCATACTGCATGTGTCCATAATCCAGATAATGCAAGCCCACAGCAAAATAGTTAGGCTTATCAGGATGCCCATCGGTCTGCTGTTGGGTGCTATTGAGTAGTCCTTTGGCTTCTCCAAAATTATGCCCATACAGTACCGAACCGAACATCGTGCCAGGTAGGTAATAGGAGAAGTTGAGCTGCAGTACCTGATGCGTCTCATTATGCAATAATGCAGGGTTGCACATCGCCATCGATACATCTCCATCGCTGAGACTGGCGTTACTTCCGCCGAGCGCATTGATGCGTGACGATGCCGGCAAACTCATAAACGAGAATACCGAACGCCCTGCATTGGATACCTGCGCGCGTACTGAGGAAGTCAATGCACAGAGCAAAAGGAGTACTATGTATTTGCGTATAGCCACAATCAGGCAATGTAAATTAAAATCGGGCACAAAGGTACATAAAAAAGTTTAAAGTTTAAAATTTAGAGATTGAAGATTGTGATTTTTATGTTAAAAACACATATTTTTGTAATAATTATGCGCGTGCGCTTGTGCATGTGGATTTTTTTTTGTACTTTTGCAGCGCAAAAGGTATGGCAAATACAATAATAATTCACTTATATAACAAATTTCAAAACACAAACAATTCTTATGTGGTTAAAAGATTCATCTATCGGCCGTAAGTTCGTTATGAGCATCAGCGGTCTGGCATTGGTGTTCTTCTTGATTTTCCATGGATGTATGAACCTTGCATTGGTTTTCTCCGAGGAAGCTTACAACACTATCTGCCGCCTCTTAGGAGCTAACTGGTATGCAATTATTGGAACGCTTGGTTTGGCATTCCTCGTATTCTTGCACTTCAGTTACGGTATTTATCTCACCATCCAAAACCGTGCAGCCCGCGGCAATGACAAGTATGCTGTTCGCGCGAAGAAAGAGGGTGTAGAGTGGGAGTCTGAGAATATGTTGGTTCTTGGCTTCGTGGTTCTCGGTTTTATTGTGCTTCACTTGTACAATTTCTGGTACAAGATGCAGTTTGCTGAGTTGACCGGAATTCAGACGGGTATGTTTGATCCTCACGAC
>JAZNQB010000029.1:0-9425 GCA_045589995.1 Paludibacteraceae bacterium | reverse complement strand
ATGTGCTGCTTGTTGCTCTTAATCGACTGATAAGCAAGGGGCACACGGTTATTATCATCGAGCACAACCCTGCTGTCATTCTGGCTGCTGATCATGTGATAGACCTGGGTCCAGAAGGCGGCAAAGATGGCGGACAGATTGTTTGCACAGGTACTCCAGAGCAGATTGCGGAGTGCAAAGAAAGTTACACAGGCAAGTATCTTGCCCAGATTATACATAGACATGAAAGACAAGAAAGCATTTAATTACTTACCTCGTTGGGGTGTATTATTGATAGATGTGCTACTCTGCACGATTGCCTTTTGGCTCAGTGTGTGGATTGGTAGTGCTATTTTTGATTATAACCAATCGCACGATGGTGCATGGCCTATAGAGAGCCAATATGGATTGGTATTGGGTACGCAGATTATCTTCTTCATCGTCTTCCACACCTATGCTGGTATGCTGCGTTATTCCACCTTTGTGGATACACTGAAGTCATTGCTATCCAATTTATCCACCGGTTTTGTATTGGTACTCTTTAACTTGCTCATGCAGCGTTTGACGGGACATCATCCTATTCTAAACACCGTATTGGTAATCTATGTACCTATTTCGTTCGTGCTTCTTTTCTGCTTGCGCGTGGGTGTGAAGACTATTTACGAGACGCTTCAGCAGACGCATAGTAGTCCCAAAGTGGTGATTTACGGCACACAAACTGCGGGTTTGGCTATTGCGAAGATGCTTCGTTCGGCGGGTAACACACCTTACCGTCCTATTGCCTTTATCTGCACAGAAGACCAGCGTTATGGGTACGAGATAGCAGGTTTGCCTGTTCGGCGCATCAATGACAAACTCTTTGCTTGGATGGAAAAGGCGAATATTCACCATGTGATTGTCTCGCCCTTGAAGATGCGCGAGATAAATCCTGCCAAAGATTTGCAGATTTTTATCGACCATAATATTCGCATTCTCACCACGCCTTATTTCACTCAGTTTGACAATACGGAGGATGTAGATATTCAGCGTATTGGTCGTATTGATTCTATTCGCATCGAAGATTTATTAGAGCGTCCTAAGATTGAGATTAACACGGATAATGTGCAGCAGATACTGCAAGATAAAGTAGTGCTCATCAGTGGTGCGGCGGGTAGTATCGGTAGCGAATTGGTTCGCCAAGTGCAGCGTTATGCCCCTCGTGCCATCATATTGGTGGATATAGCCGAGTCGCCTTTGCATGATTTATCATTGGATTTACAACAGCAATATCCCAATACGCGTTTCATCCCTATCATAGCCGATGTGCGCAATAGGGATCGAATAGATTCTATCTTCAACGAGACACGTCCGGATGTTGTTTATCACGCGGCTGCATACAAGCATGTTCCTTTGATGGAAAATTATCCTGGAGAAGCTATACAGGCGAATGTATTAGGCACCAAGAATATGGCAGATATAGCCGTTAAGTATAAGGTAGAGCGCTTTGTGATGATTTCCACCGACAAGGCTGTTAACCCTACAAATATCATGGGTGCAAGTAAGCGTATTGCCGAGATATATGTGCAGTCATTATTCCGCAAACTGCAGACAGAGGATTCCAATTGCACCAAGTTCATCACTACTCGTTTTGGTAATGTGCTGGGTAGTAATGGTTCGGTTATCCCTTATTTCCAAAAGCAGATTGCTGCAGGCGGACCCGTGACGGTGACCCATCCTAATATCATCCGCTATTTCATGACCATACCCGAGGCATGCTGTTTGGTAATGGAAGCGAGTACATTAGGCAATGGTGGGGAAATTTTCATCTTCGATATGGGTCAACCAGTGAAGATATTAGATTTGGCGCGTAATATGATTCGCTTGGCGGGATATGCGCCAGAGAAAGACATACCTATCGTATTCACAGGTCTGCGTCCGGGAGAGAAATTATATGAAGAACTACTCAATCAGAAAGAGACCACACTACCGACGGATAACAAGAAGATTATGATTGCACGCGTGCGGGAATTTGATTTCGATGTGGTAAGCAAGCAAATTGACATGCTGATTGAAACCAGCTACACGGATAAGCCATTCACTATTGTGAAGCAGATGAAGCAATTAGTGCCTGAATATATTAGCAATAACTCTATATACGAACAACTCGACATACGATGATACAAACTTTTTTTGCAGCACATAGTTACCTGATTGGTTTAGTCAGTTTCCTATTCGGATGGATGGCTATGCCGGTGGTGATACGCATCGCTAAAGCCAAAGGATTTGTCGTTCGTCCCAATAAACGCATGAGCCACACGGGAGAAGTGCCCAATATCGGCGGACTGAATATATGCTTTAGTTTTATATTGACCTACCTCTTTTTTGAGTTTGAGCAGATGAACCACAACCAGTTTTTTATGATTGGTCTATTTGCTATTATGGTTGTTGGTTTTATTGACGACATCTTAGTACTCACTCCATTAGCCAAGCTCTTAGGTGAGACACTCGCAGGTATTGCATTGATTGGTTTTGCCGATATTCGCATCACTCATCTGCATGGTATATTTGGAATCAATGAGATAGGCATTATTCCCAGTTATCTCATTTCGCTCTTTATCTTGATTGCTATTATCAATGCGGTGAACCTTATTGATGGCATTGATGGTTTGGCGAGTGGATTGGGAATACTCTACTGCCTCTTCTTTGCTATTTATTTTGGTTTGGTAGGCGAAGCGGGATGGTCTTTCATCGGTATTGGTATGATTGGTTCTTTGGCTGTATTCTTCATCTACAATGTATTTGGCAATCGTGAGAAGATTTTCATGGGGGACTCAGGCAGTTTGCTATTGGGTTATTTATTGACGGCATTCGTATTTCGTTTCTGCGAGATTAACGCCTTGGAGTCTATTCCAGCGCAATTCCACATGAGCGCTTCTCCTGCTGTAGCCATATGCGTACTGACAGTTCCTATTTTCGATACTATCCGCGTTAGTATAACACGTATCAAGCAAGGTCGTTCACCATTCCAACCCGACAAGAACCATATTCATCATTTATTGCTGCGCACAGGATTAAACCATATACAGACGACTTGTATCTTGCTCCTTATTAGTCTGCTTTTTATCGCTTTAGGTATAGTAGGACGCAATTGGAACTTGTGGTTGTTGCTCTTCGCTGATTTCGCTTTGGCGACTGCTCTGACCCTAATCCTATGGAGAGTGATTAATACTAAACTTTACGGAAAAGATGCTCACCATTGATCATATTAGCATGGAGTTTTCATCCAAACCCGTATTGGATGATATCACTTTCCTTATCAATCGCAAAGAGCGTATTGCATTGGTGGGTAAGAACGGCGCAGGTAAATCAACTCTTCTGCGTTTGATAGCTGGTGAGTATGAACCGACAAGCGGACGGATTTCCAAAGAAAGCAACATGACGATTGGCTATTTGCCTCAAGTGATGCTCCATGTAGATGGCAAGACGCTACGCGAAGAAGTGCTATCTATCTACGCAGGTAGTGATGAGAGTGAGCAAGCCCGTTTTGTAGCAGAGATGGACCGCACAATCATTGGTTTGGGATTTGAACGCAAAGATTTTGATCGTCCTTGTAGCGAGTTCTCTGGTGGATGGCGCATGCGTATCGAGTTGGCAAAGATACTGCTACAGCACCCTGATTTACTATTGTTGGACGAGCCCACCAACCATTTGGATATAGAATCTATTCAGTGGTTGGAAGAATTCCTCAAAACCAGTCCAAGTGCTGTCTTGCTGGTTAGTCATGATCGAGCCTTTTTGGATAATGTATGCAATAGAACGGTAGAGATCACTTTGGGACGGATATATGATTATGATGTAAACTATAGTCGTTTTGTGGAGTTGCGCAAAGAGCGTCATGAGCAACAAGTACGCGCTTATCAGAATCAGCAGAAGATGATTCAAGATACAGAAGCGTTTATTGAGCGTTTCCGATACAAGGCCACTAAAGCTGTACAAGTACAGAGTCGTATCAAGCAATTAGATAAATTAGAGCGATTAGAAGTAGATTTAGAGGATACCTCCCGTTTGAATCTACGCTTCCCACCTGCGCCACGAAGTGGAGATTTCCCTATTATCATAGAAGACTTACGCAAAGATTTCGGGGCGCATAATGTATTTCACAATGTGAGCTTCACTATCCGCAGAGGAGAGAAAGTGGCGTTTGTGGGCAAGAATGGCGAAGGTAAATCAACACTTGTGAAATGTATCATGGGGCAGTTGGATTATTTGGGTACACTCAAAGTAGGACATAATGTCAAGATTGGTTATTTCGCGCAGAACCAAGCCGCACTCTTGGATGAGAATAAGACTGTTTTTGAGACTATTGATTATGTGGCAGTAGGAGACATTCGCACCAAGATACGCGATATACTCGGTGCTTTTATGTTCGGCGGAGAGGCGAGTGAGAAAAAAGTGAAAGTACTAAGTGGCGGTGAACGCAGTCGCTTGGCAATGATACGCTTGCTATTAGAACCATGTAACTTGCTTATCTTAGACGAGCCCACCAACCACCTCGATATGCAGTCCAAAGATGTACTCAAAGCAGCTTTGCAGGACTTTGGCGGAACAGTTATATGCGTCAGTCACGACCGTGACTTCTTGAATGGTTTAGTGGAAAAAGTGTATGAGTTTGGTGGAGGACATGTGAAAGAGCATTTAGGCGGTATATATGATTTCTTACGGGCAAAGAAAATTAGTAACCTGCAGGATTTAGAACGGAGCGTACAACCTACTGCTCAGGTAAATACAACTCCCACTACTGCCAAATTAGACTACGCTGCGCAAAAAGCAGAGGCGGCAGCCAGACGCAAGAAAGAGAAACAGATTGCAGAAGTGGAAGCGGCTATCGCTCAGTTAGAGCAGCAACAAACAGAGATAGAGCAGTTATTAGCGCAGGCGGATAATCAAACTGCGGAGAACTTTCAGAAATACGAAACTATCAAACACACGATTGAGCAAAAGATGTATGAATGGGAACTGCTGAGTGAATAAGTATATTCGTTTTGTGGTTCGCATGTCTCACCGAGAGACAACCGAGAGAAGACCGAGAGATGACCGACATTATTCAGTATATTATTCAATGGCTATGCTACGGCACTACCGCAGCCGCAGCACGCGTGGCTTACACTACTGATGAACAGGCATTAGCGCAGTACGACATTATTATTGTGCCTAACGGACAATTGGGCACAAATATCGTGCTGCCCGATATGAGCAGGCCCGTAATAGAGAACCCCACAAAAGGGAAATATATCATCCGCACGGATATTATCTATACTACTTTCTTCTTTATCTCGCGCGCAGAAGAAGTGCTCAATCCTCACCGTGACAAGCACAGCAGATTCTTAGCAGAGTTCTCTATTCTGGGCAAGAACAACCGACTACAAATTCCCTTATTGGACGAATATGCGCGCTTGCTACTCAAGCTATTAGAAGCGCCACTTCCCAATAGCGGTTTTGAACATATTTACCTCACCCATGATATAGACACTATCAGTCAGTATCGACATTTGCGCGGCGCACTTGGTGGTCTATACCGCGGTGAAAGGCAACAAGTATGGCAGGCATTACAAGATATCCATCAAGATCCGCAATACACTTTCCCATGGATAGTACTGCAAGACAAGCATGTGCCACAAGCCCAACCCATCTATTTTGCAAAGCAAACAAAAGGAAAAGGGTTTGACTATCCACAATACTGCTTGCGCGGGCGTGATTGGAACCAACTCAAACAATTCCTACTTAATAGCGGCGCGCAATTAGGTGTGCATAGCAGTTATTATGGCATATTACCCAAGAAGGCCATCAGCACTTTACACCGCAGCCATTACTTGCGTTGCTCCATCGAACAGATGCAACGCATAGCGGATGCCGGCTACACCGATGATTTCACCATGGGGTTTGCTGACCAAGCAGGATTTCGATTGCAAACAAGTCGGGCTGTACAATGGATCAATCCACGAACGATGCAACTCACCTCACTCACCCTGCATCCACTCTTGATTATGGATACTACACTGAGCGGTGAACACTATATGAATCTAACGGAAGACGAAGCGTATTTCTTATGCGAACGACTGATAGCCAAAGTGCGCATGCACCACGGAGACGCATGTCTGCTATGGCATAACAGCAATTTTGGTTCGCATACATACCACGCTTCGCTATACCCTAAAATACTACAATTGGTATGCGCATATTGATTTTATCAGATGGTTTTTCCGCACCAGCATACAAGCCTCGTCTGCGTGCTCTATGCGATTTTCTATATACACATGGGCATGAGATTGAAGTATATTGTGAGCAGGCAGACCCCTTGCATTTTGAGCACAAATATCCAATCAATGAGATTGCACTTTACTCAGGAACGAAGATTGATTGGGCAATAAAGAATTGTGCCACAATGCTATTCAATTGGAAAGAGCGTGCCTTTGAAAAAAGCGTTACACAAGCTATTCAAGGAAAGGTTTTTGATTTGGTTTTTTGCACATCCTTTTATTCCTTCCCCTTGCGGAGTGCCAATAATATTGCCATCAAACGCGGTATTCCTTCTGTTTTAGATTTACGGGATATGGTAGAGCAAGCTCCTGCTAACCAAAGGCTGTATTTACGGCACCACCATGCTTTGCTACACTTTTTTGCAAAATTATACCAATACCAGAATATTCGCCGCCGTAATTATGATTTACGGCGTGCAAATGCTATTACCACTGTTTCTCCTTGGCATGTAAACTTGGTTCGCAGTATTACGCCATGCCCTTGCTATCTTATATATAATGGTTTTGACGAAACTATTTTTCAACCCAAAGATTGTCAATCTTCACAGTTTAAAATTATTTACACAGGTAAAGTTTTTCCAGTACCACAGCAAGACCCATCGATGCTTTTTGAAGGGATAAAAGCAACAGGGCTTTCCCCCGAGCAGTTGTCTTTTCATTGGTACACCGATGAACTTAGTCGTCAAAGAATACAAAATATGGCAGCACGAGCAGAAGTACAGCCATGGATGGTTTATCATAAAGAGCGCCCACAAAATGAGATTATTCCTTTACTCCACGAAGCATCTATCTGCCTTGTACTTACAAGTCGTGCCGGAGATAATAATGGTCATGGGAAGATGACCACAAAATTCTTTGAGGGATTAGGTATAGAGAAGCCCGTACTATGTGTAGAGAGCGACGAAGAGTGTTTGGCAGCTGTTATCCGTAGTACACATGCTGGAATTTCGGCTGTAAATGTGCAAGAAGTAAAGACTTTTATTTTGGATAAATACGCCGAGTGGCAATCCAAAGGTTACACGCGCCAACAAGTGGACCATCAACAAAAACGCTTGTTCTCTCGTCAAGAACAAGCGCGGCAATGGGAACAATTATTTAGAGAAATAATCGGATAACTTCAAATACTTCCGCCAATGGTAGTCCCGCCTGGACACCACGAGTAACTGCCAGCGAGCGAACAAAATTAGGCGACATATAGCTACGTTGGCGTTGGGATTTATATTCACACAACGATTGCTGTTTCGCGAGCAAATCTTCTTCCGACAATTCCACGAAACACTGCGTATTAAACGTCAGGTTATTCCAAATTAGTTCATAACCCAGCAAGGTGGTATTTTTGAATGCTCGTATAGCCTCCTGTGCTATTGTTTGATGATCTTGGTGTATATCATGCAAACTAGGTATAAAGACTAAATCTGGTCGTAATTCAGTACGCAATTTAATCAATGTTTCTAATATTCGTTGTCGCGAGTAATTAAGTTCGCGTACTTCAAAATCGTATATGATTAGGTTCTCTGGCGGGATACCTAAATGTGCTGTAGCTTGCTTCACTTCGATTTTTAGTGTATCCTGCGCCATACCTTGCGGCAATGATTTATTAGCCGTGGAGTAAGCGGCATAGAAAACGCGCTTTCCTGCGGTTAACAACTTATGAATGGTTCCACCCATTCCTAACTCACCATCATCTGTATGCGGTGCTAAAACCAATACGGTATTTATTTTATCAAATAACATACATCTATATATTCAATCCCTGCATTGAGGGCTGTTTGCTTATCTACTTCACTATCTCCTATAAGAACAGTCTGCTTTTTTGTAACACCCTTTTCATGTACAAGTTGTTCTACAGCCAATGGCGAAGGTTTAGCTGCTATCTCTGCGGCGTATAGAACTTGTATTTCCGGGAATAATTCCTGCAAACGCAGATTAGCCACTTTCTGTTTTTGTTGTACTACCTGACCATTCGTCAGCACTGCAACCTCTACCTGTTGTGCCAGTAAAGAGGCGATACATTGCTTCATTTGGGGGTATAATTCTAACGAGCACTCTGTTTGCCAAAGGATTGATAGCAGTTCATCAATGGGTGTTACTAACTCATATTTTGCTATCAATCGCTGAAAGAGTTCTTTCCTTCCCTCTTCCACAAACGAGCGGCAAAGAAAATGGCTATACTCCATAGCTCTCGCATGATTTCCTCCCGCCAAATGGTTTCCAATACGCTCATATGCCGCAAACAAATAATCGGTCTCACGATAGAGCGTATTATCTAAATCGAAGATAACCAATTTATATTTTGACCATTGTACTCTCATTGATTCCTATAGCCCCCCAGTAGCGTATTAGTCGTGTATTCCAATCTATCTCCATCGGCGGTATAGGTTCGCCTAAAACATCCAACACAGAAGCAGCAATAATATTTCCTCCTGCAAGAGCAGACATCACCATGGTGCCTTGTACTCGGGGATTACATTCCAACAAGACCGGTTTTCCATGTGCGTCTTTCTTGAATTGGAAGCCAAAGCAATACTCTAAACCTATGGTATCTGCTAACTGACGGCACGCAGTTATAATTGCTTCGTTTTGCTCTAAAGACGCGCGAAAAGTGATACCACTCTGCATACTCTCTCGTTTGCGAGGTAAGGCAAGGAAATGAGTCTTTGTACGCAACACATCTACCGTATATTCATCCCCTTCTAAATAATCCATCACAAGCAACTCTGGGAACTCATCCCCCAATATATCATGCAACTCATCTATCGTACAATACAAAGCAGATGGTTTTTGTGTATAGAAATCATGTTTCCTATCTCGTTGCTTTGGATCAATAATAACTCTCACTCCTCGTGAACCATTTCCACAGGGTGGTTTTACTACCACATTCTCGCCACGGGTACGACGTTCTGCCACCTCCCGCTCTAATTGTTTAAAGGTAGAACACAAGGTATAACGACCTGTCGGTATTCCCAATTGGCGGGCTTCTTCTAATAAATTGAATTTGTTGTTTGCGTGCTCTATTGCCTCTTTAGATGAAATGAGCACATGCGTGCCAATAGCCACAAAATCCGCCTTATGCTCAGCTAAGACCAATAACTCAGCAGTATTCTGCGGAACTACGACTGCTATCTCTTGCGTAGTACAAAGAGAAAGCAT
>JAZNQB010000028.1:0-5385 GCA_045589995.1 Paludibacteraceae bacterium | reverse complement strand
GGTTATCCTATGGGTATGTTATGGTTATCCTATGGTATTAACAGCCAATTACCCTACAATACTCATTACTCACTACTCACTACTCACTACTTGTAAATAATTTTATCTTTGTTTATAGCTGACGATTGAGAGTTCGTAATTAAGCAGCTCATCGCTGCGCGAGTTTGAATAGTAGGGCGCGTGTTGAGCTCGCTCAAAAACGCGACTTAATAGGCAAATACGCTCAAGGCCGCGTAGGCCGATAATTACGAATTATCAAACGGCAGTGTTTATTTTGGTTTATTTATCATCAAAAACTATCGATTTTGATTAAAAAAGTGAGATTTTATGCAGAATTGCACCTTTAGATTTGCGCATGTGTGAATTTTATTGTATCTTTGCAGCGGTTTTGTTCAGTTGGTTAAACAAAATTGATATATTTCTGTTCAATAAACTATACAATTATGATTAGTGTTGACATTCTTAAGCAAGTAATTCTTGACAATCAACATGATGTTGAGCGCCAGATTGTTATTCCCCGTTCTGTTAATTTAGACGAGGGGATGAATTATGTATTAGTGGGGGTTCGCCGAGCGGGTAAATCATTTATGCTATACCAACGAATGCAGCAAAATTTGCAGCAAGGCATTGGTTGGGATAAGATGTTGTATATCAATTTTGAGGATGAACGACTCATAAATATGGAGTCATCAGAACTAAATCTTTTGTTGGAAGCGTTTGCTCGAATCTATGCGAATGATAGACCGATACTCTTCTTGGATGAGTTGCAAAATATAGTGGGTTGGGAGAAATTTGCTCGTCGTCTCGCTGATAGTAAGTTTCGCGTGTATATAACAGGAAGCAATGCCCGTATGCTGAGTGCGGAGATCGCGACAACTTTGGGTGGCAGATATATCATGAAAGAGGTGTATCCGTATAGTTTTGCGGAATACATTGATGCACATCGAGTAAGCCGTACAAAGACAGCGCAGACAGCTACCAAGACGCGCGCTGTCTTGCAGCGCCATTTTGACGAATATATGCAGTATGGTGGTTTTCCGGAGTGTCTCAACCTGCCCGCAAAACGCGATTATTTGATGAGTGTATATCAGAAAATCTATTTGGGTGATATAGCTGCCAGACACCGAATAGAAAACACCTTTGCGCTGCGGTTCCTTTTCAAAAAACTATCTGAAAGCATTATGCAACCCCTTTCTTTCACACGCTTAGCCAATCTGATTACATCCACAGGAAGCAAGATTAGCAAGGCAACTGTGATTAACTATATGGAATATGCTAAGGATTCATATTTGGTTTTTCCAATAAAAAACATCACCAGCCATATAGCAGAGCGCGAGGGCAATCCCAAATATTATTTCGTGGATAACGGAATGATCTCTTTGCTTACTCTGAATGCAGAAGCCGCATTGCTGGAAAATATAGTGGCTATGGAACTGATACGCAGGTACGGACAAGATAATCATGTGTTTTTCTATAGCGATAAAGTGGAAGTTGATTTCTATATACCAGAGATAGAAACTGCTATTCAAGTTAGCATGTATCCTCGCGAATCGGCTGAAACATGGCGTAGAGAAACGGAGGCTCTGGTGAGAATGAACAAGCATTTGCCATGTAGTACACTTTTATTATTGACCCAGAATGAAGAAGATACAATTGCCATAGACGGTGTTGTTATTCAGTTGAAGCCTGTTTGGAAGTGGCTGTTAAATTAGGCGGAGTTAATTATTATTTTTGTTTACTTCTATTTTTATAGCCCAAGGAGGTTTTCACGCTGCTTAATTATTAAAAACTATCGATTTTGGTTAAAAAAGTGAGATTTTATGCAGAATTATGCGTAAAAACTTGCACATATGTTTTTTTATGTGTACCTTTGTCGGCTTTTTATGAGTTACCCTGTAAAAAGTGTGGCGCAGATAGGTGTAATGGGGTGCTTGTTTAATAGGGATTATGCGCATATATGTGCGAGCGTTTTTGAGGCGGATAGGAGAGTGAGATGTATGTATGTTAGTCTTTGCTCTTTGCATGTTTTTGACTTTTGGTTTATTATCACAAATACAAAAAATAAATTATAACCAATCTTTTTTATAATTAACTTTAAATTAATTCTTTTATGAAAAAATCAATCTTTTTATTTTTCGCAGCCATCCTGTGTGCGATGAGCGTTAGTGCGGAAGTGATTTATTTCAAGCCCAACGGCAACTGGGCTGCAGCAAATGCGAATTTCTATGCGCATGTTTGGGGTGGTTCGGGAGTAACTTCTCCAGTAAAGTTCACTCCTGTAGCAACTGATCCTGATGTTTACGAAGCAGAGGTTGGTACACACACAAGTATTATCTTCTTGCGCCATGATCCAGCCAAAACAGTGACCTCTTCTAATATGTGGGATTGCTGGAACCGTATGGGTAACTTATCTATCCCAACTGAGGGTGAAAACTGCTGCACTATTAAAGATGGCGAATGGAGTCAAGAGAAAGGCACAACCAATGGTGCTGCATCATATGTAACTTGGTCAACCTATACTCCTCCTACAGAGGCTGTAATTCCAGATCGTTATATCACTGGTACTCTCGCAGGTGGATGGAATGCAAATGATGTAAAAATGACCTACGATGAAGTTACAGAAACATATTCACACACCTTTACCGCTGTTGCTGCTGATGAGCTACACCAATTCAAAGTAACAGATGGTACATGGAGCAAAAACTGGGGTGGTGATGCAGTTTCTCCTGCTATTGAGGGTGTTACAACTGGTAGTGATGGAAATGTTGCATTCACTCTTTCCGTAGGTGGTGATGTGACTATAACATTCAAGGACTCTAAGATTCAGCTTACCACTACTGGCTCATTCACTCCTGTTGAAACATTCGACTACTATGTAGTAGGTTCTTTTAACGGTTGGAATACCGCAGATGCCGCTTACGGAATGACTAAGGAAGGCGATGTTTACAAGAAAGAAGTAACATTTGCTGCAGCTGTTCAGTTTAAAGTTTGCAATGGTACTTGGGGGGCTGCATGGGGCGCTAACAACCTTGGCGATAACACATATACAGAATTAGAAGGTACAGATAACCTCATAATGAAAGAGGAGAAAACTTTCACTATTATCCTCAATCCTGCTCAAAACTTACTCACCTTCGAAGGTTTGACAGCTGAAGCAGTTGTAAACTACGACTACTACATCGCTGGTACACTTGCAGGCGGTTGGAGCGCAAAGCAACAAGGTCTTGAGAAAGATGGTGAATTATACAAAGCTACTTTCAATGCACTTGCTGCTGGAACTTATCAGTTTAAGATTACCGACGGTCAATGGAATACTGGAGAAGACCAAACTCACGAGCATACCACTCTTGGTGCTACATACGAAGGAGTTAGTATCGTAGCGGGTAATGTGCAAATCGTTACTGAAAAGGCTAAGGACATTACTGTTATCTTCGACGCTACAGCGGATGAAATCACCTTTGAAGGTTTAACTGAAATTGAAGACTACTACACCGTAGTGGGAGTGGCAGAACTTTTCGGTGAAGCTTGGGCTACTGCTAGCGAAACTAATAAAATGGTAAAACAAGTCGACGGTTCTTACAAACTTGTTAAAGAGAATGTAACCTTGGCTGCTATTGGTTATGATTGGAAAATTGCTAAAAATGGTAATTGGTGGGACGATGCCGCTACTGGTGTGAACCCAGCAGAGGGCAATAACACATTGACTATCACTACTGCAGGTCGTTACAATGTAACCTTCACTTTGGCTGCAGACCTCACATCTGCTACAGTTGAGACTGAACTTCTTGAAGCTACTGTAGTAATTCCAGATTGCTTTATTTCTGGTAATGCTACTTTGACAGGTGGCGAAGGCTGGCAAGGCAACGAGTTCACTATGGTTTACGACGAGGAGACCGAAACTTGGTCATACACCTTGGCAGGCTTGCAACCAGAAAAAGCATACGAATTGAAGGTTGTTTGTGGCGGTACTTGGTATAGTTTCGCAAACCTCGCCACTCCAGTTCCTACTGGTATTACCGAAGGCAACGATCACTCTATCGCATTCAAGATGGCTGGGGCTGGTGATGTAACTGTTACTTACAATGTAGCGGCTGGTATTACCATCAGCGGTAACTTCTATGTGGCTCCTACCTACGATTACTATATAGTTGGTACTTTCAATGGTTGGAATGAGAAAGATCCTGCTCACGGTATGACTCTCGATGGTGAGGTTTACAAGGCAACTGTTACTCTCGCTGCTGGTGAGAATTTGGTAAAAGTAACTAATGGTACTTGGACTGACGCTAAAGGTTATACCGCAATGGGTGCTGAATACGAAGAAGTTTCTCAAGGTGCATCTGATGATAATATTCAGGTAGATCTTACTGAAGGTAAAGAGGTTGTAGTTGTTTACAATGCTACTGCTGGTAAAATCACTTTCGAAGGTCTAACAAAAGTTGAGACTAAGACTCTTGTATATACAGTAGAAGTTCCAGAAGGTACTGAAGATTGCTATATTGCAGGTCAGATGAATAATTGGGAATTTGAACGGATGACACAAGTTAATGCAACTCAATGGACCATCACCTATGACAATGTACTCGAAACAACGCAGTACAAATACGCTTGCCAAGCAGATTGGGACTATGTAGAGAAGAAAGCTGATGGAACTGATGTTGCAAACCGCACATGGACTGCAAACGATGAAGTTGAAAAATGGAATAATCCATATACAGAAGTTCGTACAGCACTCACAGCAGGCAACTACTACACTATCTGTATGAATAAGGAAATGAAGGAAGTGAAAGGTGCTACATTATGGTCATTCTATGGTAAGGATGCTAACTTTGCATACCTTGTGCAAGAAGAAGCTCCATATACTGCTGGTAAGGCATATATCATGTATGCTGAAGCAGAGACAGTAAGCGCAATCTTGACTGGCGATGAGGTACTTGCTCCTGTTGCTAATGGAGCTATCCATGGTACATTTGCACCTATGGACCAAGACGCTCTTGATGATGCTGGTGACAATATTTATCTTGTTATTGGTAATCTATTGCGCCGTGTGGACGGACAGACAGGTAACAGCCTTCCTGCTAACCGCGCATATGTAGATATTGATGAGATAGAAGTTGGTGCACCTGCAGGCATTCCTGCAAACCGCGTAAGAAGCATGCCAATGCAACCACAGGTAGCTACAGGCATGGAGAATGTAGATGCTTCTGCACAACCAGTTAAGACTATTATCAATGGTCAACTCTTTATCCTCCGCGGAGAGAAGATGTATGACGCACAAGGTAAATTAGTAAAATAAAGAAGCCTACCCCCAACCCCTCCCTAAAAGGAGGGGAGAAGGGGCGCTAATTCATTAACTCGTTAAACATTAATCAGTATATGAAAAAATAT
>JAZNQB010000027.1:0-9373 GCA_045589995.1 Paludibacteraceae bacterium | reverse complement strand
AGAATTTCGTGCTTTCTTGAAATCCTCGCCCGTAAGCCTATATTTCGGCATTGCAAATGGATTTACCAACTCGGCTTTTCGCTCATCGGTTACATTGCTTAATAGCACATATCCTAATGGCTCCAATGCCATTATACGCCTACACGCATCGGCTTTGCTTGAAGCGGATTCGATGGCTTGCCGCAAATTCTTTTCGATGATATCTTCAGTAAATTGTTGTGTGCAGAAAAAAGAAGTATCTACAGGAGTTACATCTTCGACGCAAGTTTCATTTGTTGCTGTTTCGGGAAAATGTCGCCCTTGATAAAAGTTGATAGAAGAATTGTCATGAATGTCGATGTGGTCACCGGCATAGTAATTCCCATCGAAATGAAAATAATAAATTACATTGTTCATGGAAAGATTAAGAATTGTGAGGACATAAAAAGCACAGGGCGGGGACTTACGACAGAGTCAGCACACTCTCAACAAAAATCCCCGTAACCCATGCCATGACACGAGTAACAGGGACATATATTCTTTTGTTGAAATAAAGTTGTGCTGACTTGTCGTAAAAGTATATGCCTGTTTGCACTAAGTGCTATTCAATATGTCCTCCTGTTTAACGTCTAAGAGAACCGACGTCGCTTTCATTTGCGAAAGCGGCTGCAAAGTTACTACTTTTTTTTGAATTATACAAGTATTTTTTTACAAATTGTCATAATATTGTTGATTTTTATAAGTTTTCTCATTTGTCAAGAGATTATTACAACGAATAACGAAGACTTAAACAAATGCGGCGGTTGTCATGGAGCATAAACTGATGTAAGAGACTGCAATCATAATCGACCATTATCTCCTGTTGCGTCATCCTTAAAATATCTTTTGCTTCTAACCGAAGGGTTAGCGCGTCATCGGTCAAGAAACTTTTCTGGACGGCCACAGACAAATCGTGACTGCATGCTGTGCGCCGCGTGTTCCATGAAGGATGCCCCGGTGTGATGAGGTGATAGTTCAATTCCAACTGCCATGAATGTTTGAGCACGAAGGCATTAGTCAGGCTGAAATTCCCAGCCGGTATGTACGACTGATGTGTCAGAGCTGTCATGGATGCTGTCCAGTTGGGATGATAAAAGCCCCAAACAGGTTTATAATTGACAAAGGTGCTGATCTGCTGGATAGGTTGAGGGTGGTTGATGAGATGAAACAAGACCGTTTTTCCCTCATTGAGAAGCGAGACATCTGCCAAAATAGCACGACTTCGATGCTCATAGTTCACTCCGGCGGTCAGTTGCAGGTAGCGCAGTTGAAAAGACAATTCATGTTTGATTTCCGATTGGAGTTTTGAGTTTCCTTGCGAGAGCATATAGCGGCTGTCATAGATGACGGCATCATTCATTTCTTCAAATTCCGGTCGGCGTGTTTTCATCGCATAGCTGATGCCCAACTGCACTCCCTTAATCCGCACATCGTAGGACAAGGACGGGAATACATGATTTTCGTGACGACGAAAAACGGAGTCCTTTAGATGATCAGCTATACGGTGTGCTTCATGTTCGTACCGCAAACCCACTACGAGCGTACCGTATTTGTCCCAGTCGTGCAGGTATTCGGCATAGCCGGCATAGATATGTTTGTACATATCCTCATTGAATGTAACTATTCCGCTTAGGTTGTTTTCGTTCGAATAGAACCGATGGAAAAACGACAATTCTGTGCCGACACGTAGCTGTCCTTTTCCTATCGTATAGGCGCCATAGGCTTTCACTACATACAATTGCGATTGAGACTGCGTGAGCGAAAATAGGATTTGATTGCTTTCGTCTATGCGATTACGCTCCGTATAGCGATAGTTGTAGGTGTCAAACTGTGCTCCGATTTCCGCTTTCCCTATTTTACCCGTATATTGGGTGTTCGTCCATCCTCCGATTAGTCCACAGTTAGGGGCAAATGCACGTGTGTGGGTTTCTGTATGAAGCGACTCTAATGGAACTCCGTTACGAGATAAAGAATTGTCAACCAAAACGATAGTAGTGTCGTTCAACTGCTGCTCAATCATAGCCTCCACAGAAAGCGAGTGATTCTTGTTAATCGCCCAGTTGAAGCCCAAGAGATAGTTGAGATTATATCCCCGATAGCGGAAATCCTTATTCCCGTCCAGGCTGAAAGTCTGTTTGGCGTCATCTTGTATCAGCCAGCTTTGCTGGTCAAATGAACTGATGTCTGTCACAGAAGTATGCCAAAAATTGAGACCCGCTTTCAGTTCCACATTCTTAATCCGATAGCGGAGATTGGCGGTGATGGATGGATCTATATTACTGCGCCAATAATCGAGCGAGTGCTCATATCGTCCAGTTACTTCCACCCCTAATCCATTTGCAAAATGGTTTCGTGTAATTATGCGCACTACAGCCATTATTTCTCCGTCATATTCTGCACCCGGATTAGTTATTACTTCAACGCGTTCTATCTGTCTGCTGTTCACGCGTTTGAGTTCCACCATATCCAGCACTTTGCGCCCGTTGATATAATATACGGGTTCGCCTTTGCCAATTACCTCTAATCGCTCTCCGCTACGCTGCATTCCGGGAACGCGCGACAACATTTCTTCTCACGACCCCACTTCCTGAAGATACGAACCCTCAATGTGCGTCACTAACGCACCTCCTTCTATTTTTGTATGCACACGTGTACCTTCAACCAATACTTCATCTATGAACAGCGTATCTTCATATAGTGTAATCTCAATAGTCTGTTTGTCACATACATCTACTGTTTGAGGCTTGTAACCGATCATAGATATATGTAACTCACACATCCCTACCGGCATCGTCAGTGAGAAACGACCATCCATATCCGTAATGGTTCCCTCTTTGGAACCAACAACAAGCACATTGGCACCTATTATAGATTCGTTCCTGTAACCGTCCATCACAATGCCTGTAACTGAAGCCTCCTGCGCGTACACGGCACATGCAAATCCTATAAATAATCCAATTGTAAAATATCTTCTCATTATTTGGGTGGGATTACGAATGTACGAAATCCGATGCAAAATTACATTTTTTTGCAAAGATGGGCAAATAAACATGTAATTATCAAGTATTATATTTTATAATATACTTTATATCAGATTGTTATTAAATATTATACTATATTATATCAAGTAATTATCAAGTACAAAAAATGTATTTATAAGTAAAAAAAATTGTATATATCCAAATAATTTTGTAACTTTGCACCCAAAATCAATGAATTATGTTACACATCTTATTCATTTCTTTGCTTTTTATACCGTTACCTTCATTGGAAAACGATATGGTATCCTTGCAGCATGCTTTGGATAATAAAACATGTTACGATATCCAAAAAGAGCGCACAATTGATTCGCTCCATCGCTTGAATGACCCCGCGCAATTATATGAAGCCTATAGTTCATATTGCTACGATTCCGCTTATTACTATGCGCAAGAATGTATAAAAAGAAGCAAGAGTGCCAGTGATAATAATTCAAAAATTGATGCTCAACTCAAATTGGCATACACTTATATGTCCGGTGGACTATTCTCAGAGGCAGAAAGTGTGTTAAATTCTGTAGATATACGAGGAGCAGATACTGCTATGCAAATGGGATATTTTTCGCTTCAAGGTCAACTACAATATAACATCTCACGCTATCAACAAACTCCGTATCCTCAAAATATGCGTGATAATTATGAAAAGGTGTTAAAATTACTTTCGGCTTCTGACTCGCTTGGGTATTGGAATGTACAAGCACAATTGGCTCGGGCAGATGGTAAAAACATAGAAGCTATCGAATGTTTTGAGCATGCACTTTGTGCAGGGCATGGGATATTGCGTAGTGAGGCCATCTCTTATAGTTCGATAGCGCAGGAATTTTATGATAGAGGTGATTCTGCTCAGGCACTTCACTATTGGATTCATGCGGCCATTCGGGATTTGGAATGTTCCGCTAAGGAAGTGACTGCTATGCAACATGTGGCAAAATTATTGCATAACTTGGGACGATATGACTTTGCTGCAAGAACTATTCGCTCTGCACTCGATGATGCGCAACACTTTCACGCTCGCCATCGCATGCTGGAAGTGGGGGAGATTTTACCGATAATTGATCAATACCAATTACAACAATTGCAAGAGCAGAGCAGACATGAACATATTCTATATAGTTGCATTTTTATAATATTAATTCTTGCTACTGGAATCCTCTTGATATTGTTTCGAAAGCTCCATCTGCACAATCGCATGTTGTTGGATGCACAAAATCGTATCATGTTAACGAATGTGGCATTAGAACAATCTAATCATTTAAAAGAAGCATATCTAGCCACTATGCTTTCTGCCGAGGCGGACCATACAGAGGCGGTGGAACGATATGTGAAATATGTAACTCGATGTGCTAGAGAGAAAAATTGGGAAGATGCTCTATCTATTCCGCAATATATAAGCAAGTTGAGTCAAAGAACGGCTTTTTTTCGAAGATTTGATTCAATGTTCTTGCAACTATATCCGCATTTTATTGATGAAATTAATGCCCGACTTGTAAAACCTATGGTATCAAAGCGAGGAACGCTGCCTGGAGAACTCCGAATATTTGCACTTATGCGTTTAGGAATTCATGATAATGAACAGATGGCGCATATTCTCTCATGCTCTCTGGCTACTATCCATACATACAAGGCGCATGTTTATTCCCGTCTCAATTGTTCCAAAGACATCTTTCTTCAAATTGTTTCTCCTGCAAGTTAGATAATATAAATATCGGACATCACAGGTACAATACTTTTTCGAGATAAGCAAACAAAAACGCCACGCAGGACGTTTTTTGTTCTAAGGAAAAGTCAAATTTATTTCGTACCACTCAAGATACCGCTTTCTTTAGCCTCGTTGTTGGTTCCATGCTTGCGCATTTATTATCCGTCAAAACAATCCCATTTATGCCTGCATAATGGTCTTATTTCGCCTTGATAATAAAAAAGAAAATCTTTTTTTTGAAGAAATGGTCGTGATTGCTTGCGTATATGCAAAAATTGTTGTAAATTTGCAGCGGATACAAGAATAATACGCTAAAGTATGCAAAAGAAACTCATCAACGGAGGTTCTCCGATAGATTTACATAAGCCTCTTAATGTGTGCCGCGCGTCGGCAGGTACGGGTAAAACATTCACATTAGCAGCCTATTATGTGGGCCTGCTCTTGTCAGGTATGGATTACCGTTCTATCCTCGCTATCACTTTTACCAATAAAGCAACCGCCGAGATGCGTGAGCGTATCATGGGCTATCTATACGCTATATTCCAAGGTGGCGAGCAGGGTTTCTTGGCGCGAGCGAAAGAATTTATGATAAGTCAAGAGTCAAGAGGCGGAGAGCCTCCGCAGGCGAGAAGAAATCAAGAGTCAAGAGTAGTGAGTGATGAGGTGTTGCAGCAGAGGGCAGGGGAGTGCTTTAACGCCATGCTGTTGGATTACGATAATGTGCAAGTACAGACGATAGACTCGTTCTTGCAGACTTTATTGAGCGGTTTGGCAAGTATCCTCAAAATGGATGTAGGTTTGCAAACGGAATTAGATATTCAGCATATAGTCACTACCGCCGTTGACCAGTTGATAACCGTAGAAATGACGGACGAAGTGCAGCGATTGATAGAAGACTATCTAATGGTCAAACTGGATAACGACACTCGTTGGGATATGCGTAAGAGTATTCGCGAGATGGCGATGGAGATGTATAACGAGTCGGTACAGATGTTAGAGGCAGAGGGGCAGATAGAGTTTGAGGCGGAGAAAATAGAACTATGGCGCAATAAAATAGAAGAGTCTTTGGGAACTCATCCGCTCCGAGCAGAGATAGAAGCGCAATTAGCCGTTTTAGCTAATTACGAAGCAGAATTAGCGACCATTCCTAATGGTAAGGCTGTTTTGCTTGCACAACAAAACATACGCACAAGTCTTGATACTCCTAAGGAGTTGAAACCTGAAGTTCGCTTCCGTGGTTTGACAGATGGGCAGATAGAAAAGTCTGTCAAATGGACCAAATTACCCCAACCGGCATTAGAAGCCATTCTGCGCGCAACAGAACTGATTAGACAATATGGAATAATATACAATACCGCGCAGTTGACTATCGCTTTCAGCAGAGACATGCAGTTGATGGGTGCGCTGCGTACGCTCATACAGCGTAACCTAACGGAAACGAACTGTGCACTCTTGGCGCAGACCGCGAACACGCTATACAAGGCGCTGAAACAAGGAGACGCAGATTTTATACTGGAGAAAGTAGGAATACGCTATAAGCATGTACTGATTGATGAGTTTCAGGATACGAGTGCGCTGCAATGGCGCGTCATCAGTCAGTTGCTGCGGGATATATTAGCCAATACAGGCAATACGGTTCTTATCGTGGGAGATATAAAGCAGTCTATCTATCGCTGGCGTAATGGCGACTGGCATATCATGGATGCGTTAGGTAAAGACGAAACGCATTTCCAGAGTGCTTATAATCCCGCTTTTCCTCCGCTGCGCCGTAATTTCCGAAGCAGTGAGAATGTGGTGAAGTTCAACCTCGGACTATTCAAATATATCATCGAGCAACCCGAATGGAGTCAGCAAGAGCGTGAACTGATACAAGCTATCTATGGCGAAGATTATACGGAAGAAAAGATAGACGCTTTCTATCAGTCAGACAAGAAAAAGGGAGGTATAGTGCGTTTCAGAGCATTCACGCAGAAAGGCGACGAGATGGTATTCGATATGTTCAATACTATTGAGGAACGATTGGCAGCGGGGGAACGGCAGTCCGATATGATGATTTTGGTGCGTAATAAAAAGGAAGCCCAACAGATAGTAGATATTCATCGCGATATATTACTATCTAATACCGAGCAGTATAATCATGTGCGTGAAGTATCGTTCGTGTCCGCAGATAGTTTTCAGTTAGAAGCCTCGCAAGCCGTACAACTTATCATCGCTGCGCTTAGGTATATATTGCACTCGAATACGCATGGAGAAGATGAAATAGAGAAACGATTTATAGCAGATATAACAGGGAGGACAACCGAACTGCAGCAGTTATGCGCTCGCGCAAACGAACAGAAACTGCCACTCTTCCAATTGGTTAATGAAGTGATAACAACACTCTTATGCGATAAAGACGGGCAATACCAAGGCGAAGAAATAGCATATATCAATGCTTTCTTAGATGAAACAAGGAACTATATAACTACTTACGGCAGTGGTTTAGAAGCTTTTCTCCTCTATTGGGAAGATGTGCTGCATGGCAAATCAATATCCGTAGCCACTACGAATGCTATTCGTATCATGACGATACATGCCAGCAAGGGACTACAAGCCAAAATACTATTTGTACCTTTCTGTACATGGACCAAAGAAAAGACCAAACATCCGCAGAAAATATGGTGTGAAGCAGCCGAAGAACTCAATACCGAGTTGAAATATGTGCCTATCCCTGATGGTGCAGACATGGAACATTCGCACTACAATAAGGAATATGCGTACGAACATCAAAACATGCGGATTGATAACCTCAATATGCTCTATGTGGCACTCACACGCGCAGAAGACGAATTGTATATATCGGCTGAGTTCCCCGTTAACGCCAATGGAGGATTTAGTAGCAAGGCTGACCATATAGGCATGTATATACTGCAATATACAGGTTTGGTGAATGATATACTTCGTGGCGAGAATATCATTCCAATTGGCGAGGAGAATGGGTATGCGGAGTATGATGTACAATGTACAAAGGACAATGTACAAAGGACAAAGGACGATGTACGAAGGACGAAGGATGAAAATCCATTCTCATTCAACGGAGCGGAGAATAAAAAAGCAGAACTATGGTCGAATAAAAATCAAGTACGCTTTGTGCAGTCGCAGGAAGGTATGCTCTATACGCAAATGGGCGTTGAGGCTTATCGACGCATGGCACGGATGGAAGAAGGTACACTATGCCATAACATCTTCGCACAGATACAAACAAAAGACCAATTGGAGCATGTGTTAGAGACATTCCAACAACGAGGCGAGATAGACACCCAAGAACAACGACAAACACTTCGACAACTCATCTCATCCGCATGGGAAGGAAACGCAGAAATGAATAGCTGGTTTACCGACCCATGGATAGTGAAAAGAGAACACGCTGTGTATAAAGATGGAGAAGAGTTGCGACCTGACCGCGTGATGATAAACGCACAAACCAATGAAGCTATCGTGCTCGATTATAAGTTCGGGAAAGAAAACGAGAAATATACCGAACAAGTGCATAAATATATGGAAGCTCTACGGCAAATGGGGCACCCTAATGTGCGAGGATACCTATGGTATGCCCGCAAACCCAAAGGTCAACAACTCATACAAGTAAGAAAGGAGAAGAACAATGGATAATAGTTTCTTACAACAAACGGCACAACTGATCGTTCAGAAAAACGATTGGAACACATTAGAGCACATCACATTAGTTCTTCCTTCTCACCGCGCAGGTGTAGTACTCAAAGATGAAATAATGAAACTGCAACAAGCGCAGGGACAGAAGGCTCTATGGGCGCCTACCATCACTACACTTACGCAGTTACAAGATACACTTAGTCCACTACATGCCGAAGATGAACTAATAACCATCGTGCGCTTATACAAGCATTACTGTCGTCTGAATACTAACCAAGAGGACCTTATGCCATTGGATATGTTCTATGGATGGGGAAAGCAGATGATAGCCGACTTTACCAATGTAGATGTGTCTATGGAACAAGAAGAAGTGTCAAACTTCTTCGACAATACCATCGCTGCACACGAACTGAGTGAATGGCATTTGGACGACGAACTCAAAGAGCGATTACAAGTACTCATAAGCACCGAAAATACGCGTACTATCGCGGAGCACTCCATACAAGAGCAATATGAGCAGTTATGGAAAAACCTGTACACGCTCTATACCGCTCTGCGCGAAGAAATGTTAGCAGAGCAGAAAGGATACAACGGTATGCGGCAACGAGCCGTTATAGAACAATGGGAAACAGACACAATACAAGAGCAAATAAGCAAACAATACTATTTCTTCGTGGGCTTTAACTACCTCCTCCCTGCTGAGTTAGAACTGATGAAACGCTTGAAAGATGCTAACAAGGCATCCTTCTTCTGGGATTTGGTATCTGATTTCTCTACCAATAAAGTCGGATCGTAGCCATGTCGTTCTGTGAGCCAAGGAGTTGTCTGGGTTGGTTGTCTTCCTAAGACCGCTTGGCCTCCGACTTGGCAACGAGCCGTTATAGAACAATGGGAAACAGACACAATACAAGAGCAAATAAGCAAACAATACTATTTCTTCGTGGGCTTTAACTACCTCCTCCCTGCT
>JAZNQB010000026.1:0-3284 GCA_045589995.1 Paludibacteraceae bacterium | reverse complement strand
GGTGATTATGATTTGCCTCCACTATATGGGCCAACACCTATTACTCTTTGCTACGACGCAACTATACGCGCTGCATTGGGATTGGATTCGGCTTGTATAGAGACTGAACTACCTTTGGCTGATATACAGGCAGTTAAGTTTGAACTCACCTCACTTGCCACCACCCGAGGTAAGGAGGGCGAGAAAAGTAATGAACGCAATCGACCTACCAGCCAAACTCTTATAGAAGGTTCGGAATATAGTGGTCCATTAGAGGTGGCATTCTATAGCAACCCAACGCCTGGAGTACTCTATTACGACTGGCGTATTTATCACGGAGCGGACCTTGTCATTACGCGAAATGACAAGGATATACGCTATACTTTCTCATCCCCGGGTAGTTATAGAGTGCTATGCAAGGTGAATAATGCTTCTTGTACTGCCGATTCAATGGAGGTGAAGGTTAATATTTCAGAGTCCTATTTGGCTGTGCCGAATGTGTTTACACCTAATGGTGACGGCATGAATGATGAATTCCGTGTGGCGTATCGTTCGCTCAAGGAATTCCATATATGGGTATATAATCGTTGGGGCAAACTGGTGTACGAGTCCACCGACCCGGCTAAAGGGTGGGATGGCACCATTAACGGGCGACCAGCCGCAGAAGGAGCATATTTCTATGTGGTACGCGCCAAAGGTACCGACGCTGATAAGTATGCCGATTATATAGGACTCAAAGCTGCATACAATAAGAAAAAATTAGAGGCCGATAAATCCGTCATAGGTATTTATCAGATGTCAGGCGATATTAATCTCATACGAGGATCAAGAAAATAATTAATTACTAACAATATGAAAAAAACAATTTTATCTATGGCTTTAGCCACCACAGTACTCGCTGCGTCTGCAGCCACTAACCCGTTCTTTGAATATAAGAATTGGAAAACTCCACATGGCACATATCCGTTCAATGAGATTTATGCCGAGCATTACATGCCTGCTTTTGAAGAGGCTATGAAACGCGGATTACAAGAGATAGACGAAATAGTCAATAACCCGGCAGCTCCTACTTTCGCCAATACAATCGAGGCATACGAGGCGTCTGGTGAAATGCTCTCTATCGTAGCTGGATGTTTCTACAACCTCACTTCGGCAGAGACCAACGACTCACTCCAGCAAATAGAAATCGAACTGAGTCCTAAGATGTCGGAGTACTCTGCTACTATTCGTCTTAACGAGGGATTGTTCAAACGTATTAAGGCTGTTTATGACCAGAAAGACAAACTCAAACTCAATAAGGCGCAAGTGAAACTATTGGAAGATATATACGATAGTTTTGCGAATAATGGTGCCAACTTGAGTGCAGAAGATAAGCAAACATACCGCGAATTGAGTGCTAAACTGAGCAAACTCACCCTTCAATATGGTCAGAATGTGCTGAAGGCTACCAATGCATGGACGATGCTCATCACCGACGAGGCACTCTTGGCTGGACTGAACGAGGATACCAAGAATATTCTCAGAGAGAATGCCACCAAGAAAGGAGTAGAGGGATGGATGCTCAATCTCAAACCTACTACCTATATTCCTGTGATGCAAGACCTTGATAACAGAGACATCCGTCGAGAGTTATACACCGCATACAACACACGCTGCATTGGCGGCGAATATGATAATACAGCGCTCATCGTTGAGATTGTCAATACACGCCTTGCTCTCGCTAAGCTGTTTGGCAAGAAGAACTATGCAGAGAAAGCGCTCTATAACCGCATGGCGGAGACACCGGAGAATGTATATTCACTACTCAATCAGTTGCGCGATGCCTACACTCCGGCAGCGAAGGCAGAGGCACAAGAGTTGCAAGAATACGCCGCATCACACGGATTGTATGCCACTCTGCAAGCATGGGACTGGAGCTATTATAGCAAGAAACTCAAACAAGAGAAATATAGCATTTCCGATGATGACCTGCGTCCATATTTCGAATTAGAGAATGTGAAGAAAGGTGTATTCGGATTGGCAGAACGCTTGTTTGGAATCAAGTTTAAGGAGAATAAAGATATTCAGGTGTATCACCCGGAAGTGACCGCGTATGAGGTATTTGACGAGAAAGGTAAGTTCCTTGCTGTCTATTATACCGATTTCCACCCAAGAGAGGGCAAGCGCGGCGGTGCATGGATGAATGATTTCCAACCACAATATAAAGTGAGTAAGAAAGATCATCGTCCACATATCGTTAATGTGATGAACTTCACACGACCTACAGCAGACAAACCTGCTCTATTCACCTATGACGAGGTGCGCACTTTCTTGCATGAGTTCGGGCACGGATTGCATGGTATGCTCACACGATGCCAATACGCATCGCAGAGCGGTACCAATGTGCCAAGAGACTTCGTCGAACTGCCTTCGCAATTCAACGAGAACTTCCTCGATGAGAAAGAGTTCCTCGATACTTTCGCTAAGCACTACAAGACAGGCGAGGCATTGCCACAAGAATTGCTCGATAAGATGCATGCCAGCCAAACATACCACGCTGCGTATGCATGCCTGCGACAACTATCATTCGGATACCTCGATATGGCTTGGCACTCTTTGGAGAAACCATTCGTGGCAAGCGAAGAGTTAGGCGTAGTGGAGTCGGTGATACGCTTTGGTAACAAAGCCATGGAACAAGTAGCAGTAGTGCCTACTGTACCTGGTACACAGATGGAGACAGCCTTTACGCATATCTTCTCAGGGGGATACGCTGCGGGATACTATAGCTATAAATGGTCAGAACTGCTCGACGCAGACGCATTCTCTGTCTTCAAAGCAGCGCAGAAAGCAAAAAAAGGTACTATCTTCGATAAGAAAGCAGCTAAACGATATAGAGAGAATATCCTTGAGAAGGGTGGTACCGAGAAAGCAATGGACCTCTATAAGAAGTTCCGTGGTGCAGAACCAACTATCGACGCACTCTTAGAGCGCGATGGTATTAAGAAATAATAGCATGCAAACAATTCGAGAAATATACCGCATTGGTCATGGTCCCAGTAGTAGTCATACCATGGGACCACGACGGGCGGCTGAAATCTTTTGGGAGCGACACCCTAAGGCAGCCAAGTACCAAGCACACCTGTATGGCAGTCTGTCAGCTACGGGAAAAGGGCACTTGACGGATGTGGCTATCAGCAGTGTGATCCCATCGGTAGAAATAGTATGGCACGATGAGTTCTTGCCTTTCCATCCCAATGGATTGCGCTTTATGGCATGGGATGAGCAGGGACAACTGCTGGAGCAATGGACGGTCTATTCAGTAGGGG
>JAZNQB010000025.1:0-14895 GCA_045589995.1 Paludibacteraceae bacterium | reverse complement strand
CAACTCCTTGGCTCACAGAACGACATGGCTACGATCCGACTTCTAAACTCTAAACTCCACTCAGCCATCTATCCAACCATTCTCTGAATGTGCGTTGCCATAAAATACCATTTTGTGGCTGTAAAACCCAATGGTTCTCGTCAGGGAAGATGAGTAATTGTGCAGGTACACCACGCATCTTCGCTGCGTCAAAAGCAGCCATCGCTTGGTTGGCTAAGATACGATAGTCTTTCTCGCCATGGATACATAGAATAGGGGTATCCCACTTGTCAACGAATTTATGGGGGCTATTAGCAAAGGTGCGTTGAGCAATGGCATTATCTTTCTCCCAATAAGCACCACCCATGTCCCAATTAGCAAACCACTTCTCCTCTGTCTCCAAATATTGCATTTCCATGTTGAAAATACCATCATGCGCAATGAAAGCCTTGAAACGACCTTCATGATGACCTGCTATCCAATAAACGCTATATCCACCAAACGAAGCACCTACGCAACCCAAACGCTCTTTGTCTACATAAGGTTCATTGCAGAACTCGTCAATAGCGCTGAAATAGTCACGCATACATTGTCCTCCGTAATCCCCACTAATCTGCTCGTTCCATGCCTTGCCAAAACCAGGTAGTCCGCGGCGGTTAGGGGCTACAATAATATAATCCCCTGCGCTCATCATCATGAAATTCCAACGGAAAGACCAGAATTGACTAACAGGACTTTGAGGACCACCTTCGCAGTAAAGGATGGTAGCGTATTTCTTGCTTGGATCGAAATGGGGTGGGTAGATAATCCAAGTAAGCATATCCTTACCATCGCTTGTTTTTTGCCAACGCGGTACGACAGTCGAACGCTCAATCTGCTTGTATATATTCTCGTTCTCATAAGTTAATTGAGTCACCTCCCCGTTCTTTGAATAGTAAATCTCATTGGCTTCACGCATAGAGTGGCGCAAGAAATAAAACCCTTCTGCATCTGAGTCGATTGGCTCGTGGTCATATTGACCTTCGGTAATTGTGCGCCATGTAGGTTGAATACCATTCCATGTTAACTCATATAACTGCTCTGTGCCATGCCAAACCGCATTGAAAATGATAGATTGGTCATCTTGCCAATAGAATGCATCCACATTGGTGTCCAAACCTTTAGTAAGGAAAGTCTGTACGCCCGTTTCAAGGTCCAATACCATCAGTCTGTTCTCGTCGCTCTCGTAACCATCGCGCTCCATGGACAACCATGCAATCTGGCTGCCGTCAGGCGAATAGGATGGGTTAGTGTCGTATCCCTTATTCTCCTCTGTTATATTTTTATGCGTGCGCGTGCGTATATCATAAAGGTATATATCGCTATTGGTGGAAATAGCATAATCGATACCTGTCTTCTTGCGGCATGTATATGCAATCTCTTCGTTATTTGGGTTCCATGCTAATTGTTCTACACCCCCAAAAGGTTTCATCGGAGATTCATATGCCGTGCCTTCAAGAATATTGATACCCTCGCTTATGGATGCCCCCGTGATAGAAGAACCATCGCGCTCTATCTCTAAATTGCATACAAAAGGTTGTGGCGCCGTACTGGTCCATTCATCCCAATGCTTGTACATCAAATCTTCGTGGATATGTCCGCTCGCTAAAGGTAAATCAGCGTACTTGTCTGCTGTGGAAGGAATAGTCTTTACTTGCTTGATAACCACTATCTTATCATGCTTAGGAGACACTAAAAATCCCTCTATATCCGCGCTATTAGTCACTTCTATGTCTTTTCCCTCTTGGCGAATATAGATCTTCCCTCCGCGCAGATAAACCAATGCGTTGTCTATGCCTAACCATGCGGGCTCTGAACCCACAAACTCGTCTAATACCTTGAGTTCGTCGCCATGTTGGCAAATTCGAATCCAAGTACTTGAGCGGTTCTCTTCTACACTGTAATAACTCACAGTATAGGCCAATAAACCTGTTTCGCTGTTTCGTACTACACTACCAATACGCCCCATAGCCCAAAGTGCCTCAGGAGTCATCCTACCACCTTCGATAGTAATCTCAGGTTTGGTGATAGGTTTGTTTGATTCCTGTTTTGTCTGCGGAGAGCAACCAGTACTAATTAATCCTAATGTTGCCATAATCCAAAATGTCCATTTTCTCATATATATAATTAAGTTATCGAGTTTTTATACCATATTTTTGATGAATTTAAATAGTTTGTAAGGCATATAACGGAAAGGCATGTCTATCCATGTAGGTGTTTTGATGACGGCGCGTCTATGGCTGAATACTAAAAAACTATCCTTCCCGTGATATGCTGACATACCAGAATTACCAACTCCACCGAATGGCATGTTGTGGTTAACAATATGCATAATTACATCGTTAATACAAGTGCCTCCGGACGAGGTGTGGCGGAGAATCTTCTTGTCGTTTTGTCCGAAATAGTACAAGGCCAACGGCTTTTCGCGTTGGGTGATAAATGATATGACTTCGTCTATATGTTTGAAAGTCAAAACGGGGAATATTGGACCGAAAATTTCCTCTTGCATTACAGGTGCATCTAAACTAACTTCTGTTAGTATAGTAGGTGCTATATAGCGTTCAGATCGGTCATAGGTCCCGCCATGGTAAATGTTTCCGTCTTTGAAATAGCCGATAAGTCGCTCCATTGCTTTTTCATTCACGATACGCACATAATGTGTTATCCGTTGTGGATCTTTAGTTAGTAGATTTTGCCACTCTTTGACCAATAGTTGTAAGAACTGTTCTTTTACATCCTCATGTATCATTAGGTAATCGGGTGCGATACATGTCTGCCCAGCGTTGAGTGCCTTGCCCCATGCTACTCGTTTTGCAGCTACTGCCAAATTGGCGGATTTGTCAATGATACATGGACTCTTTCCGCCTAACTCAAGCACTACAGGAGTGAGATTTTTTGACGCAGACGCCATAACCATCTTGCCCAGCGAAGGGCTTCCGGTAAAGAAAATGAGGTCCCAACGCTCCGCTAAAAGTGTTTGGTTAACCTCGCGGTTGCCTTCTACGATGGCAATGTATTCCTCCGCAAAAGTGCCACGGACCATTTTCGTCAGTACAGCAGATACATGCGGAGTGTATGGGGATGGCTTGAGCATGGCTGTACAGCCGGCGGAGATGGCTCCTACAAGCGGATTGAGCAATAATTGAACGGGGTAGTTCCAAGGGGCGATGATGAGTGTGTTGCCCAATGGTTCTTTTATGATGCGGCTGGTAGCCGGCATAATGGCTAAAGGCGAGCATTTGTATTCTGGTTTGGACCAATGTGTCAAATGGCGTAGATGATTTCTTATCTCGCCATAAACAATACTTAGTTCTGTTAAGTATGCTTCTTCGTAAGATTTGTGGAGGTCGGTCCATAAAGCCTCTGCCAGCTGCTGCTCATATTGCTTCATTGCTTGCATCAGTTGACGAAGCGCCGTCTTTCGAAAAGAAATCGAAAGCGTGGCACCGGAATGAAAAAACTGACTTTGCTTTGCGCGAATGTCGGAAATGTATTGTTGCATAGGATTGAATTACTTATTGCGACCGGTGAAGTGATTCATTGTTCTATATATACCAAAAACTGTGCCAAAAATAAAATCAAAAACCCTAAATGGCAAAATAGCTTGCCAAAAACGGATAAAATGAAAGCCAAATGGGATTCCTCTGAATATTTTATTGTGTTCAATAGACCGAAGAATCTTCTTAGGCCCACTTACTTGCGCCATAGACGGACATTTTTGGATTGCCTAACATGCTTGGCACCTTTTTTTTATATAATTATTTGACTGTTTATACCGCTAAAAATAAAGGAAGTTGTATTTTAATCTTTGCGGCAAAGGTATAGTAATAAATTCGAATATATGTTCAAAGTGTTTTTTTTTAGGGCTTACTCTTGCATATTTGCAATATTTGTTGTAAATTTGCACACAAATTTTCTATATTATGAAAATACAATTCTTAGGCGCAGCGCGCGAAGTGACAGGTAGTAAGCATCTCATTACTACCAATTCGGGACATAAGATACTACTCGATTGCGGTATGTATCAAGGCAAAGGTATGGACACCGATGCGGCTAATCGTGATTTAGGTTTTGACCCTAAAGATATTGATTGTATTATCCTCTCGCATGCGCATATAGACCATTCAGGGCTTATTCCTTATCTCTATAAGCAGCATTTCCGTGGGGATATTTATTGCACGCCGGCTACGCGTGACTTATGTGCGCTCATGCTCACAGATACGGCTTATATACAAGCCCAGGATGTGCGGTGGTATAATAAGAAAATGGATAAGCTCCATAAACCCAAAGTGAAGCCTCTCTATGAACAGACGGATGTTGATAAGGTAATGCGCCATTTTGTATGCTATGATTATGATAGGCGTTTTCGTCTTTTCGATGATGTGTTACTCACATTCACCAATTCGGGTCATATGCTCGGTTCGGCTATTTGTTCGCTAGATATCTTAGAGGAAGACCAACCAGGTGGTGAGAAACGATGGAAACGAATAGCTTATACGGGGGACATTGGGCGCGCCAATAGTCATATATTATCTGCTCCTCAGTCTTTCCCGCAATGCGATTATCTAATTTGCGAATCTACTTATGGCAATCGTATTCACGAGGATAGGGATGTAACAGAAGAGCAGTTATTAGGTGTAGTGGATGATACATGTGTGTACCGTGGTGGTAAACTGCTCATTCCTTCTTTCTCGGTAGGTCGTACACAGGAAATCGTTTATGTTCTCAATCAGTTATATAATGATGGTCGTTTGCCGCGCATACCTGTCTATGTGGATTCACCTCTCTCGGTTAATGCCACGCAGATATTTAGAATGTATCCGCAGGCTTTGTCGGATGAGGTGCGTGATACTTTGCGCTATGATGATGACCCCTTTGGCTTTAATACCTTGCGTTATATAACAGATATACGGGAATCCAAGCGCTTGAATAATGATCCTCATCCGGCAATCATTATCTCTGCAAGCGGTATGTTGGAAGCAGGTCGTATCAAGCACCATGTGGCAAATCATATATCCGACCCGAACTGTACGATACTCATCGTGGGTTATTGTGCGCCTACCACCTTAGGTGCGCGTATTCAAGATCCAAACCTCAAATGGGTGTCTATCTTTGGAATGGATAGGCGTATTAAAGCGCAGATAACGAAGATTGAAGGCTATTCAGGTCATGGCGATTGGCAGGAAATGATTGCATATTTCACTCAGAGCCAGAATATAGAGCATATCCAGCGCACATTTATCGTTCATGGTGAGCAGTCTGCAGCCGAAGAATATAAAGACCATCTCTACGAGGCGGGCTTTAGAGGCATTGAAGTGCCAGAAAAAGGGGAGATAGTGGTGCTATAATACGCTCCAAGAGAGGCTCTCAAATAGCATAAAAAAAGAAGAGAGCCGATTGGCTCTCTGTCGGGTAGGCGAGATTCGAACTCACGACCTCCTGCTCCCAAAGCAGGCATTCTAACCGGGCTGAACTACTACCCGCTGCAAAAGCGAGTGCAAAGGTACAACATTTTTTTGAATTGACCAAATATTTTGCTAAAAAAATGCAAAAAAACATCAAATAAGCATATAAAAAATGAAATATAAGGCTATTTTTGTAGATATAGACGATACTTTACTCGATTATATACCATGTTGCAGGCAATCATTTGATGAAGCATTACAGCTCACCCAAATGGACCATGTAGAAGATACAGACCGTCTTTTTGATCTCTTTATGAAGATTTCCAATCGTTTGTTTTCCGAAGCTAAACAAGGGAAATATACAGTTGCGCAAGTGATGGATCTTTATCCGGCTGAGTTTATTGAGAGAGCAGGTTGGCCTCAATATCTACTTGAACCTTTCACGCAAGGTTTCAGGCAAGGATGGGGAAATAGTCATGCCTTGGTGGAAGGAGCATTTGAGACGCTTCAAACGCTCCACCAACGCGGGTATAAACTCTATGCAGCAAGTAATAGTTTTGGTCATCTACAGCGTAAGCGATTGCAATTAGCGGGAGTGTTGCCTTTCTTTGAAGGAACCTATATATCGATGGATATAGGGTACGATAAGCCCGATAGACGATTTTATGAGTTTGCGCTCAAAGATGCACAACTGTCTGCTGATGAGGTGCTTATGGTGGGTGATAGTATGACTACAGATATTATTGGTGCGCAGCAAGTGGGAATTGATACTTGTTGGTTCAATCCCGCGCAGCGCCCGCTCGGAGAGAAAAAAACTACTTATGAGATACAATCCTTATCGCAATTAGTAGCTATTCTTCAGGACTGAGTAATAAATAATGATATAATGAATATGACAGACGAACAAATAGAGGAACGCGTAGCGCGTGCGAAAGAGTTATTTCATTTGGGATATAATTGTTCCCAAGCCGTTTTTGCTTCTTGTGCTGACTTATACGGCATAGATGACCTGGATTTGGCATTGCGCCTTTCTGCTTCTTTTGGTGGCGGAATAGGTCGTATGCGTATGGTATGTGGTGCAGCGAGTGGCATGTTTCTATTAGCGGGCTTGCACAATGGTTCAGCCAAGCAGCATGATAATGAAGGCAAGATGGCTAATTATACTTTTGTGCAGCATTTAGCAAGTGAATTTAAGAATAAGTATGGTACGCTTATATGTGCTGAGTTGTTAGGGCTTGCACCGAGGAATGCTGCGCCTACTACACCTCTGCCTGCGGATGCTACGCATCCTCAACCCGCTGAACGCACACAGCAGTATTATGAGAAGCGCCCTTGTGTAGAAATGGTGGCAGAGGCGGTGAGAATATACCTCAAGAATACTCCAACATCCAACATCTAACATCCAACATATGAACTATTACTTAGCTATTATTGGCGGTGGTCCTGCGGGGTATACAGCCGCTGAAATCGCCTCAAAGGCAGGTAAAAAAGTAGTGCTCTTTGAGCAGAACGCGCTCGGTGGTACATGCCTCAATGTGGGCTGTATCCCTACGAAATCATTGCTCTACGGAGCCAAGCAGTATTATAACGCCACCCATGCACAGAAATATGGTGTGACGGCAGAGAATGTCGCTTTCGATTATGCACAAATGCAGAAGCGTAAAACTATCGTTGTGCGTAAGTTAGTAGCGGGTATCAAGCAGCGTTTGAATAATGAGAATTGTACCCTCGTTAATGGTGCTGCTACTGTGCTAAGCCGCACGGACGAGATGGTTACTATCCAATGTGGCGAACAAACTTATACAGCTGATAATCTGCTTGTTTGTACGGGTTCTACTAATTTTGTGCCACCTATACCTGGCATACAAGACAACCCCAATGTGTGGAGCAGCACAGAGGCCTTAGCAGCCACCGAATTGCCTCAATCCATCGTTATCGTAGGAGGTGGTGTGATTGGTATGGAATTCGCTACTTTATACCATGAATTGGGCATACCTGTCACGGTTATTGAGGCAATGCCTACTATCTTGCCTAATCTCGACCAAGAAGTGGTGCAGATACTATTGGATAAATACCGCAAAGCGGGCATGACTATCCTCACTAATACTAAGGTAGAGGAGATTAAGACGAATGGTGTGACGGCGAATGGCGAGTGGATAGAAGCAGATAAGATACTCGTATGCGTTGGTCGTCGTGCTAATCTGCAAGGATTAGAAGCACTTAATGACCTCGAACTCAACCGTGGGGCGATTGTCATTGATGATTTCTGCAAGACTAACTTGCCTAATGTCTATGCTTGCGGCGATGTGACGGGTAAGATTATGCTTGCCCATGTGGCTTCTCGTCAGGCCGAAGTGGCTATAGGACGCATGCTTAAGCAGATTCCTCTCCAACGCATAGCATATAATGCTATTCCTTCGGTGGTATATACCAATCCGGAGATAGCTTCGGTAGGACTCACGGAGCAGCAAGTGCGTGATTTCTATACCGAGATGGAAGGCGAAGCAGGTCTCGCCAAAGCGGGTGGAGTGGAGTCTTTCTACGAGGTGCATAAACTGCCGATGACTTTCTCTGGTCGTTTCATGGCGGAGAACGAAGGAGAAACAGGCTTGTGCAAGATGATTATTGAGAAGCGTAATCAAACGATTGTAGGTGTCCATTGTATAGGTAATCCGTGCTCGGAATTTATCGCGGCTGCCTCTTTTGCCGTTCGCAATGGCTATACGGTGGCAGAAATGAAGCAAGTAGTCTTTCCACACCCTACTGTGAGCGAGATTTTGCACGAAGTGCTATAAAAAACGCCTCCAAATACATACAAAACGGCATTTTCTGAAGAATTTGCCGTTTTTTATTTGCATATATGCAAAAAAAGCAGTACTTTTGTAGGCTTTTTTTAATACATGCTATGAATAGACATCTTTTTTCTTTTGTTGCGCTCTTTCTTGTAGTGCAGATGATGTGGGCTGCTTCGGTTACTCCGGCGGCTGGTATTCCTTCTTATTATTCCGCATTAGATGGCAAGTCAAGTGCTTCGTTGTGGTCGGCTGTTAGTTCTGCTGCTGCGAAGAGTCGCTCGTCATTAGGCTATGACGGATTGTATAATGCCTATAAGAAGACCGATACATATCCTACCAGTTCCACGCACCCTGAGTATGTAGCGGGTAAGGCTGGTCAGGTATGGGATATGTATAGCAATTGTGATTACTCGCATGGTTCCAAGAAATGTGGTAGTTATAGCGGCGAATGTGATTGCTATAATCGTGAGCACTCTATTCCACAGTCATGGTGGGGTGGAGGTACAAGTGGAATAGGATGTGATATCTTCCATGTCTTGCCTACGGATGGCTATGTGAATAATCGTCGTGGTAATTTGCCTTTTGGTGAAGTATCCAGCGCGTCATATACCAGTCATAATGGTAGCAAAGTAGGTGGCGGAAAGGGGATTGTTAATTCCCAGAAGACGATTGCTGCTTCGGCAGGCACCACTACTTCTGCTCCTGGAGGAAATGTCTTTGAGCCGATTAATCAATACAAGGGCGATTTAGCCCGTGGTATCATGGGCACGATGGCTTCTTGGAATAGGGACCTTACCTCTTCTGAGGGCTCTAAGTTCTTCAAGTCTTCCTATACTGTTTCTACTAATTTCGGTCTCACTCCATATGGTGTGGCGCTTCTTATGAAATGGCATCGCCAGGACCCAGTGTCGCAGAAGGAGATAGACCGTAATAATGGTATACAAGCTACGCAAGGAAACCGCAACCCATTCATTGATTATCCCTATTTAGCAGAGTATATTTGGGGCGAGAGAGCAGGAGAAACGGTGGACATGGCAAATCTCATCCCTTCTACAGATGAGGATTTTATCCCAGGTAAGAGTAATGGATGGCGTGGTGGTTCTACGCCTATTGACCCAGAGAAGCCTGTGGTGAAATATGGCATTACCTTCATGGTGAATGGTCAGGAGTTGCGTACCGACTCAGTGGTGGAGAATACACAACCTACTTCTCTGCCTGCTAACCCTACCAGTTGCTCTACAGAAAGTAATACTTTCGTTGGTTGGACTACAACACCTATCAGCGGCACATCAGATATAGCGCCTAAGGTGCTTTATACACAAGCCAAGCAGATTCCTGCCCTCAAAGATGATCTTACGCTTTATGCTACTTTCGCTAAGAAGCAAACTACACAGACAGGACAAGTAGCCGCGACCGAGAAATTAGATTTCTCTACGGGGTATTCGAATGGACAAGAAGTAACAGGTAAAACCCAAGGTGGCGTGACGGTAGCATTCTCACAAGCTTCGGGGTCTAATCCTCCTAAGTATTACACCAGCGGTAATGCGGTGCGCTGCTATGCGAATAATACGATTACTGTCACCGCTTCGGATATCACTAAGATTGCTTTCACTTTCGGTTCGGGTGATAACTCGAATGAGATAACGGCTAATAAGGGTAGTTATAGTGCCGGTAATTGGACAGGCACAGCGGATGAAGTGGTATTTACCATCGGTGGAACGAGTAGCCATCGCCGTATAGCGGCAGTAGAAGTGACGATGAATGGAGTGGGTGAGACCACGGTGTATAGTCGTTATATCACTTCCTGCCAGACGACTACGGAATTGATAGAGCAGCCTACGGATATGCGCTCTGCGCGTAAGGTGCTCATTGGTGGTCAGATATATCTCCAAATAGCGGATGGGCTATATAATATGATGGGCCAAAAAGTGAACTAACAGCGCAGCGTTCTGTAGGGCTCTGCCCGTCCTGTAGGCTTCCAGCCGTCCTGTAGCGCAGCGTTCTAATAAAAATACACACAAATAATTAACCATATTTTAAAAACACAAAATCATGTCAGAAAACAAATTGAATTTATTGGCTGATTTCCCTGCAGTGTCTGCAAAGGCATGGAAGGACAAAATCATTGCCGATCTCAAGGGAGCCGACTTTGACAAGAAGTTGGTATGGCGCACTCCAGAAGGATTTAATGTGCAGCCATTCTATCGTACAGAGGACTTGAAAGGACTGAAGACTACCACTTCTGCTCCTGGACAATTCCCTTATGTGCGTGGCACAAGAACCAACAACGAGTGGGCTATCCGCCAAAACATCTGCGCTTGTAAGAATGCACGCAAAGCAAATGCTAAAGCGATGGAGGTGCTCAACAAAGGTATCACTTCACTTGGCTTCTGCCTCAACAAAGAGAAACTGACTTACAACTTCATCAAAACACTTCTCAATGGTGTGAACGCTGAAGCAGTAGCCATCAACTTCTCTATCTGCGCATGCGCAGCACCTAAGTTGGCTAATATCCTCGTGCGCTACTACGGACGAATGGGATATAACACCAAGAATCTCATCGGTTCTATCAATGTGGACCCTATCAAGAACATGCTTCTTAAGGGCAAAGCACTCACACGCGAACAAGTGGCAACGCAGATTGCAGAGACAGTAAAGGCTGCTAAAGCGCTCGTTAACTACCGCGTGGTTGGTGTTAACTCTGTCGTTCTCAATAACTCTGGTGCGTATGCAGCACAAGAACTCGCATATGCGCTTGCATGGGGTGCTGAGTACATGACTATGCTCACAGAGGCAGGTGTGGCTAACTACAAAGCAGCCAACGCTATTCGATTCAATATGGGTATCGGCGGCAACTACTTCATGGAGATTGCTAAGTTCCGTGCAGGTCGTATGTTGTGGGCAAAGATTGTAGAGGCATATAAGGCTCCTATCTTCACTACAGCACTTCGTAACGCTGCTAAGATGAATGTGAGCGCAGAGACCAGCCGATTCAATATGACTATTTTTGATGCGTATGTAAATCTTCTCCGCACACAGACTGAGACGATGTCTGCTGCTATCGCTGGTGTGGATGAGATCACTGTTACTCCTTTTGACGCTACTTACGAGCAACCAACTGATTTCTCAGAGCGTATCGCACGCAATCAGCAACTTCTCCTCAAGGAGGAAGCACACTTCGATAAGGTCGTTGACCCAGCAGCTGGTTCGTATTACCTTGAGAACCTCACCGCATCTATCGCTGCAGAGGCTTGGAAACAGTTCCTCGCTATCCAAGAGCAGGGTGGTATGTACGATATGGTAATCAATGGCAAGGTGCAAGAGCATATGCAGGCTAACCTCAATACACGCCTTGCGGATGTGGCTAAGCGTAAAGAGGTACTGCTCGGTTCTAACCAATTCCCTAACTTCACCGAGAAAGCAGGTAAGAAAATCAAACTCGAAGGCAAAACATGTGGTTGCAAAGGTTCTTGCGAGCCACAGATTGCTACCTTGCCTATCGCTCGCGCTGCTGAGCAGTTTGAGCAATTACGCTTAGAGACAGAGGGCGCTAAGAAACAACCAGTGGCATTCATGCTCACTATTGGTAACCTCGCTATGCGTATCGCGCGTGCGCAGTTCTCTTGTAACTTCCTCGCATGCGCAGGATACAAGGTGATTGATAATAATGGTTTCGCTACGGTGGCAGAGGGTATCAAAGCGGCACGCAAGGCAAAAGCAGACATCATTGTGCTCTGCTCAAGCGATGACGAGTATGCTACTTTGGCACCACAGGCATGGAAGAAATTGCAGAATGCTAAGGAGACATTCATCGTAGCAGGTGCGCCTGCATGTATGGCTGACCTCCAAGCGCTCGGCATACAGAACTTCATCAATGTCCGCAGCAATGTATTAGAAACTTTGAAATCATTGAACCAACAACTGCTGAAGAAATAGTATTAAGAAAAAAACAAATTTTGTTATGAGAAAGATAGCATCTATACTGATTGCGCTTGTAGCGAGTATCGCTGTAATGGCGACCGAAGGTGCGCTTAGTGGCAAATTCACCATCAACCCACAGGGCGACCAAGTCGTCTTCTCGCAAGGTAATCTCCAATACAAGGCGAGTACCGACACATGGCGATTTGCCAAGAACCAGTACGATACTATCGGTTCTCGCAATGCGAACATCAGCGCAGTTTATGCAGGATGGATTGACCTGTTCGGTTGGGGCACCGGTAATGATCCGGTTAAGACCAACACCAACGAGAGCGCTTATAATCCGTTCTACGAGTGGGGCGCAAACCCCATTAGCAACGGAGGCAATGTTGCCAACCTGTGGAGAACACTTACTTTCTCGGAGTGGGCATATGTGCTTAACACGCGACCTAACTGTACTAACCTGTGTGGTAAAGCCACAGTGAACAACATACGCGGCTATGTACTGCTGCCTGACGACTGGACACTGCCAAGCGGCCTGAGTTTTACGCCAAGCGCGGCAGACTGGACTACTAACAGCTATTATGCCGATGAATGGCAAGAGATGGAAGATGCCGGTGCTGTCATGTTAGTCGCTAACGGTTTCCGTTATGGAGCTACGAACGTAGGTTCATTCGGCGAATTAGTAATGTACTGGTCAGCAACCTCTACCTCGGAATATTTGGCAGGATGTGTCGGTTTCATTAACGATTTGATTTATACCGACAATGCTCGTTCTAATGGTGAAGGTGTGCGTCTTGTACAGGATGTGACGAATAGTCCTACGAATGTTCAATCTCCGACAAACGAGCAATCGTCCATTTCCGCTAATAAGCGTATCGTGGATGGTCAACTCGTTATAGGGAAGAATGGTAAACTCTATAACGCGACAGGTTCGCAAGTAAAATAATTGTTTTTTTTCTTAAAAATAAATAGTATAACAAATCAAAATCAAGTAATATTATGAAACCTGATTTTAAACAAATTGATATTACTAAAGTGGCTGCTTCTCATGTAGAAGGAGCTAACGAAGCAAACTGGCAAACACCAGAACTTATCGATGTGAAGCCTGTTTATACCAAGGAAGACCTCCAAGGCATGGAGCACTTGAATTATGTATCAGGTATTCCTCCATTCCTCCGTGGCCCGTATAGCGCAATGTATCCTCTCCGCCCTTGGACTATCCGCCAATACGCTGGATTCTCCACCGCAGAGGAGTCTAACGCCTTCTATCGCCGTAACTTGGCTTCTGGTCAGAAGGGTCTATCTGTTGCCTTTGACCTTCCTACTCACCGTGGATATAACGCGGATAACATGCGCGTGGTAGGTGATGTGGGTAAAGCGGGTGTTTCTATCTGCTCACTCGAGGATATGAAAGTGCTTTTCGCTGGTATTCCATTGAATAAGATGTCTGTCTCTATGACTATGAATGGTGCTGTGCTTCCTATTCTTGCGTTCTATATCAACGCAGGTCTCGAGCAAGGTGCTAAACTCGAAGAGATGGCAGGTACTATTCAGAACGATATTCTCAAAGAGTTCATGGTGCGTAATACCTATATCTATCCACCTAAGTTCTCTATGAAGATTATCGCTGATATCTTCGAATATACAAGCCAGAACATGCCTAAGTTCAACTCTATCTCTATCTCTGGTTACCACATGCAAGAGGCAGGTGCTACCGCAGATATCGAGTTGGCTTATACCCTCGCTGACGGTATGGAGTACCTCCGTGCAGGTGTGAATGCAGGTATGGATGTAGATACTTTCGCTCCACGCTTGTCATTCTTCTGGGCAATCGGTATGAACCATTTCATGGAGATTGCTAAGATGCGTGCAGGTCGTATGTTGTGGGCTAAGATTGTGAAGTCTTTCGGCGCGAAGAATCCTAAATCAATGGCGCTCCGTACCCACTGTCAGACATCTGGATGGTCACTCACTGAGCAAGACCCATTCAATAACGTAGGTCGTACATGTATCGAGGCTATGGGTGCTGCGCTTGGTCATACTCAATCACTCCACACCAATGCCCTTGACGAGGCTATCGCATTGCCAACCGATTTCTCTGCGCGTATCGCTCGTAATACACAGATCTATATCCAAGAGGAAACCAAGGTATGTAAGGAAATCGACCCATGGGGTGGTTCTTACTATGTAGAGGCACTCACACAAGAACTCGCTAACAAGGCTTGGGAGCATATCCAAGAGATTGAGAAGCTCGGTGGTATGGCTGCCGCTATTGAGACTGGTATTCCTAAGATGCGTATCGAGGAAGCTGCTGCGCGTACACAAGCGCGTATCGACTCTGGCGCACAGAAGATTATCGGTATCAACGAGTATCGCTTAGAGCACGAAGATCCAATTGATATCCTTGAGATTGACAATACTGCTGTTCGCGAGCAACAAGTAGCACGCTTGGCAGAACTGCGTGCGAATCGCGATGAAAAAGCAGTACAAGAAGCACTCGCAGAAATCACAGCCGCTGTTCAAGCATGGGCGGATGGTAAGAAGGGAGAGAACCTTCTCGCGCTCGCTGTCAAAGCAGCAGGTTTACGCGCATCACTCGGAGAAATATCTGACGCATGCGAAAAAGTAGTAGGACGATATAAAGCAACAATTAGAACTATTTCAGGCGTGTACGCAGCAGGAACAAAGAACGATGAGAAGTCGGAGGCCAAGCGGTCTTAGGAAGACAACCAAGCCAGACAACTCCTTGGCTCACA
>JAZNQB010000024.1:0-14269 GCA_045589995.1 Paludibacteraceae bacterium | reverse complement strand
CTGCAAAGGTACAACAAAAACTGCACATATGCAAGAAAATGGGTGTTTTTTTTGCCTAATAGAATGCAATTCTATGTTTTGTGGACGGCGATAGGCAGCATATGCGAGCATGAATGCGGCATATAGACGAACACTAAACGGAGTACGCAGTACTGGCAAAAAGACACCCATTTGCTTGTGTATGCACCGCAGAATGCGACTGTACCTTCGAAGGGGACCCTGTTGAAAACAAGGGGGAGTAGGTCGAAGGTACTACTTTTTTCTAAAAGTACCAAAAGAAAAATGCCATTTATGCGGATTTTGCATAAATGGCAGATGATTCTAAGATTTTAACACATATTCATGTTACATGGATGGTCAACCATTCGTTGTAACATACAATCCCGAATACTCCGTTAACTATTACAATTCTACTGTGAACGGATCTACAAACAAAACCTCACCGTTTTCACTAAAAACGAGCGGTTGATTATCACGACGGTGTTGCTCCACAACACAACGATGTGCTATTTTTAATCCTTGGTTAACTTTGGATTCTAATTCTTTTGCACTCATATCTTTTCAATTAATAAATTCCACATTTCTTCTTCTATCAATTCAACTTTACCTAATAATTCACTTTTTTTTAGCGACTAAAAGAGCAGGTATCTTGACATTATTATAAATTAGCGTGTTGCATGCCTTTCACTTATCCTTTGCGACCGCAAAGGTACTACAAAAAATGCACATATGCAAGAAAATAGGTGTTTTTTGGTAAATTATTTGCTTATCTGCAATATTTTTACTACCTTTGCAGCCACAAGAGACCATACACTAATCACCACCACAATGAATACCCCTTTTTACCCTCTTGTTGAGTAAGTAGCAGGTAATACCATAGGAAAACCATAACATTACCATAGGATAACCATAACATAACACACCCAAAATTACATTTTAACAACAAATACTATATATACATAGTATATATACTTTATTTTAACTATATGGCAAAAATAATCACAACAGACTACACGCTTCGAAGTGGAAAAATGAGCAAAAAGGACGACGCCATTTATCGCACCAGAAATGGTAAAATGCACTCCTACACACAGGCGAAAAACACCAACCCTGCCTCAAAAGCACAAAATGCGCATCGCAAACTATTTGGAAAAACCACTACACTCGTCAATAAGATTATCGCGGACCCCGAACAATTAGCGGAATGGACACAACGAATGAAAGACCACAACCGCTCTTTTCCTCTGGACCTAACCCACAAACAATACAAAACGGTTCACCAATATATTTTCGCCGTCATCAAAGAACAATTAGAGAAACAAGAGACTACAAAACGAAAAAGAAACCCTATCAAAAAAGCATTACCAAAAGGTTTCAAGATGATAATCAAACCTTTTGCAGAACTCACCACCACCGAACTGTACGAAATACTCAAAGCGCGATTTACAGTCTTTTACATGGAGCAACATTGTTACTACCAAGACATGGACAATGTGGATTATCTGGCTACGCATATCGCCCTGCAGCACAAAGGCCGTATTATCGCCTACGCACGACTTTTCCAAGATGCTAAACCTAACACATGGCATATAGGAAGAATGCTCACCATTGACCGCAAAAAAGGGTATGGAAAACTCATCATGGACCAAATTGAACAAGAAGCACTAAAACAAGGTGCCACAACACTTCTATTGCATGCACAAACACATGCCATACCTTTCTATGAAAAGTGCGGTTTTACTACTGTCGGCGAACTATTCACCGAAGCAGACATACCACATATTTCCATGGAAAAAACTCTATAATACGCAATATGGTACTACTAAAATTGCATAGCAAGACCGAGGCCATTAGCCGAAGACTGAATAGAGAAAGTTAGTGGCGGGTCTGCAGCACAATGTTGGTTATACAAACTCGTCGCTTTCTTTCGCTCTACCTGTCCCACACAAATACATGGTATAGAAGTGATTAGTGAACCTAAACCGACGCCCATCAACACAGCGCCTGCGTCGGACACCGCGTAATCCTCCACTCCATTTACAAGAGGCGGATTATTGCTATAATAGCCAGCCAAAGCACCACCAAGGATAGTTAATCCACCTCCTATACCGAATAAGCCCCAACCTGCTTTCCATAGTTTATCATTCTTGTCGTATTGAAGTCGTATCTGTTCGCAAGAGACCTCTGGCGCGCAGTTCCATTCGTCAATAGTTTTCTTGGCTGCTTGGCGGTCCTTCTGTCCGATAACTAAACAAGGGATAGAAGAGATAGTCATTGCGCAACCAGCGCTAAAGACCGTCATGCCCGCTATAAATGGATAATTAGTAGCCATATTTCCGTCGTATCCAAACATATTGATAAATCCATATGTTCCGCCAACAGTAGCCATCACTACACCAGGGACAAAAAGTCCCCAACCAGTTTTCCATAGCTTATCACCTTTTTCGTACTGCTGCCATGCTGCTGCGCATGCATCGTTTGGATTGGATGGTTGCAAAACCGTTTGCGCTTGTGTGGCTTGCACAAAGACACAAGCAAGAACCAACACACATAATAGTTTAAACTTCATAAAAAAACGATATTAAATATTCGGGTGCAAAGGTACGACTTTTTCGAAAAATACACAAATAAAAAGTTGGGAAAAAACTTGGGATTTTGCTTTTTTCGTCACTAAACACCTATAAAAGGCAAGAAACAAAAAAAATCAGGAAGAACATGACAAAGAAGAAAAAAGACGCAGGGGCTTGCGTATGTCAAAAAAAAGTTGTAAATTTGCAGCCGATTTGCTCAATTAATGACCATAGAGGATATACATAGTGCATTCTTGGATAGACCTGAGATAAAAGCAGCTATCAAAGAACTCAAAAGAGGCGGTGAAACACACCTCCTCTTGAGCGGTTTGCACGCGAGCGCACGAGCACTCGCTATTGAAGCAATGGCGAGGAGTAGTGAGTACAGAGTACAGAGCCAAGAGTTAAAAGTTAAAAGCCAAGAGTCAAGAGTGTTCTTTGTAATTATCGATAATGAAGAAGACGCCAAATACCTCTATGCAGACCTTGTACAAGTACAGAGCCAAGAGTTAAAAGTCAAGAGTCAAGAGTCAAGAGTCAAGAGTCAAGCGTATTCTTTTTTCCATCCAGTAAGCGCAGACGCACAACTGACGAAGCGATGGTCATCCAACGCACAGAGTGCTTGGCAGCATTGGAAAGTGGAAAGTCAAGAGTGGAAAGTGGAAAGTCAAGAGTGGAAAGTCAAGAGGCGATGATTATTGTGACCTACCCGGAGGCGATAAACGAAGCCGTGCCTGCAATAGAAAAACTATCTGACATCAGTTGCCAGTTCTCAGTAGGACAAGAGATACAACAATCCACACTCGCTAACCAACTCATAGAAAGAGGATTTGAACGAGTGGATTTCGTCTTCGAACCCGGACAGTTTGCCATACGAGGAGGTATAGTAGATATTTACAGTTACAGCCACGACATGCCGTACCGACTGGACTTCTTCGGCGATGAGATAGATAGCATTCGTGAGTTCGACATAGAAGACCAACTCAGCAAGAATAAAGTAACCACAGCGCAGATAGTAGGACGAAGTACGAAGGACGGCGCAAGCGCCTACAGGACGGTCGGAGACCTACAGGAGAAGAGGCGAGTATATTAGATTACTTGCCTGAGGACGCTATCTGGATAAGCAATGACTTTGCGATAGTCAAGTATAAAGTACCGAGTATTGAGTACAGAGTACAGAGTAGTGAGTATGGAGTACAGAGAACTATTGAGATGGCAGAGAAGAGTTATTTCACGACATATAGTCAGATAAGTTTCCATACCACTCCACAACCTATCTTCCATAAGCAGTTTGACCTACTTATCGACAACCTACAGCAGTACAAAGAAAAAGGATACACCGTTTATATCCTCGCCGAACAAAAGAAACAATTAGACCGACTAGCTGCGATAGTAGAGAGTAGTGAGTACAGAGTACAGAGTAGTCTAACAGCGCAGCGGTCCAACAGCGCCAGCGGTCTAACAGCGCAGCGGTCTAACAGCACCAGCGGTCTAACAGCGCAGCGGTCTAACAGCGCCAGCGGTCTAACCTTCATCCCTATCAATAGCACACTGCATGGCGGATTTATTGACCATGACCTGAAGATTTGCTGCTACACCGACCATCAGATATTCGAGCGCTACCACCGCGTGCAGATGAGCAGCGAGAACGCACGACGAGGCAAAGCCATCATCACACTACGAGAAATCAACCAACTGCAAATAGGTGATTTCGTCGTACACTCCGACCACGGCATCGCTAAGTTCGGCGGATTAGTTAACACACCCGTCAATGGTAAGATGCAAGAGAAAATCAAACTCATCTACCGCGATGGAGCTGCTGTATATGTTTCTATTCACAACCTACACCGTATTTCCAAATACAAAGGGCGTGAAGGCGAAGCACCTACATTAGGCAAACTCGGAGGCGGCGCATGGGAGCGACTCAAAGAGCGCACCAAAGCCAAAGTAAAAGACATAGCGCGCGACCTTATCCGTATCTACGCCGCACGCAAGCAGCAACAAGGTTTTGCCTATGCCCCCGACGGATACATGCAGCACGCACTCGAGGCGTCTTTCCTTTACGAAGACACACCCGACCAAGCCAAAGCCACCGCAGACATCAAACGCGACATGGAGCGACCTATGCCCATGGACCGACTTGTATGCGGAGATGTAGGCTTCGGTAAAACCGAAGTGGCGATGCGAGCTGCTTTCAAAGCCGCTACTGACGGCAAACAAGTGGCGGTACTCGTTCCTACCACCGTACTCGCACTACAGCATTACAACACCTTCCGCGAACGAATGGCGAACACACCCGCCAAGATAGCATACCTCAGCCGAAGAAAAACCGCCAAAGAGACCAAAGAGATATTAGAGCAATTAGCCAACGGACAGATAGACATCCTCATCGGCACACACAAGATAGTCAATAAGAACATCAAATGGCATGATTTAGGACTGCTTATCATCGACGAGGAACAGAAATTCGGTGTGGCCGTCAAAGAGCGACTCAAGAGTATGCGCGCCAACATCGATGTGCTCACACTCACCGCCACACCTATCCCACGCACCTTGCAGTTCTCACTCCTCGGCGCACGAGACCTGAGTATCATGACCACGCCGCCACAGAATAGGTACCCCGTGCAGACCGAACTGATCACTCTCGACGACGAGGACCTCATCAAAGAAGCAATAGACTTGGAGATGGAACGCAATGGACAAGTGTTCGCCGTGTGCAACCGCATCGAGATGTTACCACGCATCGAGAACCGACTGCACCGCCTTTGCCCCGAAGCGCGTATCATCACCGCACACGGACAAATGCCCGCAGGAGAAATGGAAGAGCGATTGGAAGCATTCATCAACTATGAATACGACATACTCGTCGCCACTACTATCATCGAGTCAGGCGTGGACATACCCAATGTAAATACCATGCTTATCTTCTCCGCACAGAACTACGGTTTGGCAGACCTACACCAGTTACGCGGACGAGTGGGACGAAGCAACCGCAAAGCCTACTGCTATCTCATCACACCCGATAAAGAACTCATCACCAGCGATGCACGCAGACGACTGGAAGCACTATCCACTTTCGCTGAACTCGGAGCAGGATTTAACCTCGCCATGCAAGACCTCGACATACGAGGAGCAGGTAACTTATTAGGGGCAGAACAGTCTGGTTTCATCGCCGACCTTGGATACGAAACCTACCAACGCATCCTCAATGAAGCAGTTGAGGAACTGCAAGAGGAAGCGGAGAGCCTCCGCAGGCGAGAAGGCGAGGAGGCGATAAGGCGAGAGTCAAGAGTGGAAAGTGGAAAGCAATGGTGTAGCGATAGTCAATTAGAGACGGACCTTTCCATCCACTTCCCACCGCTGTACATTGAGAACATAAGCGAACGAATAACACTATACCGCGAATTGGACACCCTACATAGCGAACAGCAGTTACTCGACTACCGCAAGAAACTCATAGACCGATTTGGACCACTGCCCGAAGAAGCAGACGAACTGCTCTCCGTAGTCAAACTGAGATGGTTGTGCTGCCAATTAGGAATAGAGAAAGTATTCCTCAAACAAGAACAACTCACTATCTTTTTCGTGCAACACAAAGAGGCTTACTGGCAGTCCGAAGCATTCGGCAAAATAATACAATTTATCATCGAACGACCACAACGATGCACCATACACGAAGAATTTGATAAAAAAGGAAACAAAACAGGCAGACGATACGCCACTATCAAAAATGTTAAAACCATCGGCGGAGCAATACATTTGCTGAGCAAAGTGTTAGTTAATGAATAATGAATAATGAATATCTTATGAAATACATTGGAATAATACCTGCGCGATACGCGTCCACACGGTTTCCCGGCAAACCATTGGCTAACCTATGCCATAAAACTGTGATACACCGCGTATATGAGCAAGCCAGCAAAGCACTGGATACCCTACTCGTCGCCACCGATGACGAACGCATATACAACGCCGTGGAAGCATTCGAAGGCAAAGTGGTCATGACCCGAACAGACCATCGCTGCGGTACCGACCGATGCCTGGAAGCATACATGGCAATAACTACACCCCAATGGAGAGAACAAAACGATAACACCACCGTTATCATCAATATACAAGGAGATGAACCATTCATCCAACCCGAACAGATACAAACACTCATCAACTGCTTTGAGCAAAACCCAGACACACAGATAGCCACATTAGTGAGACCTTTCACAGCAGAAGATAGCCTCGAAGACCTCGAAAACCCCAACACACCCAAAGTGGCATGGAGCGAACAAACAGGCAACGCCCTACTCTTCTCACGAAGCGTCATACCACACATGAGAGGCGTCAACAAAGAAGAATGGCTCACCAAAGGCAAATACTACCGACATGTAGGTATATACGCCTACCGAGCAGATATATTGCAGCAGATAACACAACTTCCACCCACTCCACTCGAGCAAACCGAGAGCCTCGAACAACTGAGATGGTTGGAAAACGGATACAAGATACAAATAGGTATCACCCACACACCCACCATCGGCATCGACACACCCGATGACCTTGAGAAAGCAGTCAAGTGGTTAATGAATAATGATTAATGAATAATGATTATTAAGAAAATAATAACCTTAAAATAACACAATTATGGCAAAAAATCAATGTCCTACTCCGCACATCGGTGCACAGTATGGAGAAATCGCAAAGACAGTTATCATGGCAGGTGACCCACTACGCGCAAAGCTAATGGCAGAGCGTTACCTCACCAACCCTGTTTTAGTTAACCAAGTACGAAACATGTTTGCTTACACTGGTGAATACAAAGGAAAGAAACTAACCGTTATGGGACACGGAATGGGTATCCCTTCTATCGGCATATACACCTATGAGTTATTCAATTTCTACGATGTAGAAACAATCATCCGCGTGGGTTCATGCGGCGCAAGACAAGAGCATATCCATGTGGGCGAACTGGTGATCGCCATGGGTTGCTGCACGGATAGTAACTACGCTGCGCAGTTTGACCTGCCTGGTACCTTTGCACCTATCGCTGATTTTCAACTCACACGCAAAGCAGTAGATGCATGCGAGAAATTCGGATACACCTACCATGTAGGTAATGTCTTCTCCGCAGATGTATTCTATTGCGAAGACCCACGCAAGGCCAACTGGTCAAAGATGGGTGTGCTGGCTGACGAGATGGAAGCACCCGCACTATACATGAACGCTGCGCGCGCAGGCAAGAAAGCGCTCGTCATCTGCACTGTGAGCGACCATATACTTACAGGCGAAGCTACCACCGCAGAACAAAGACAAAACTCATTTACAAACATGATGGATGTGGCATTCGACATCATCTAACCACAATGAAAAAACACCTTTATATATTAGCATTGCTGTTTGCTTTCTGTGCACATACATATGCTCAAACAGACACGCCCGATTCACCACCCAAACCATCTAATGCGATCTTTAATGGTATTTCTGGAGGTGTGCTATTACACATTGGCTACCTATTTTCAGATAGCCCTGATAAGATATTCAGTAACACCGGTTTAGGCAGTTTGGATTACATCAAAGGTTTGCCTAACGACGGAGCATGTATTGGAGCAGGCGCTTTGATACGCATTCACCTGGTAAACCACATTCATCTTGGTGCCGAAGGGCATATAAGTACTATGCCACTCATGAAAACCGGCTCTAATGTGCGGTCTGCATGGGCTGGCGCTTTGTGCGACTTCTACACAAATTGGGGTAAAACACGCCCATTGATTGGTTTATCTGTAGGAGGCGGTGTGATGCAACGCACTTATGTGCCACAACAAGACCCCGAACAAGACCAATCGCAACAAACCAACTACAACGCTTCGTATGTAAAAACCCCATTTTTCTACATGGACCCTTACATCGGTTTGGAAATCGGATTAGGCTCATCTATGGCTATCATGGTAAAAATAGATTACATGCTTAATTTTGGAAAAAGCAAAAGCAGCTTAACTGAAAATGTGAATTGGAATAATTTTATGACTCCCTCTGGACCTCGTCTCCATGTGGGATTACTATTAGGCAAATTATAATCAACAACGCAAATCTCGTAACAAACAAATTAAAAATATACAGAATGGATAAAAATACATGGCTTGGCTTTCTATTGATAGCCGCGATTATTATTGGTTTTAGTATGCTCAACCGCCCTTCGCAAGAAGAATTGGCTGAGCAACAACGCATTCAGGACTCTATTGCTGTCGCGCAAGCGCAAGAAGCGGAAGCACAACGCGTATCACAAGAGTTGACCGCTCAGTTGGAGCAAAGCACTAACAATGCTACACCTATCTCACAGGACTCGCTACAAGCACAACTACAAGCCGTTTATGGTACCTTTGCACAAGCAGCCCAAGGCACAGAGCAACTCGTCACCGTAGAGAACAAAGTGCTACGCCTCACACTCAGCACACATGGCGGTGTAATCAAAAGAGCCGAACTGCTGGACTACCGCGCTAACGGCGACTCTATCAACCCACTATCCCTCTTCCGCGGAGATGAGTCATCTATGGCGTTCACACTCATCACAGCCAATAATCGTATTCTACAAACCTCTAATTTCTACTTCACACCTATTGTCTCCACCGACAATAAGAAAGTGACCATGCGTCTGCAGACGGAACAAGAAGATGCTTACCTCGATTTCATCTACACCCTCTCTGAGGACTATATGATAGATTTCGATATTCAAGCTAACAACATGCAGACCGTTCTCGCGCAGAACACCAACTCCATGGAGATGGTATGGCAACAACTCATCCCACAGCAAGAGAAAGGACGCACTTTTGAGGAACGCTATTCACAACTCCAGTACATGTTAGTTGGCGGTGACATAGAGAAACTCAGCGAATCCAAAGATGATAGCGAGAAAGAGGCCGCACGCGTGCGCTGGATAGGATACAAAGACCAATTCTTCTCCACCGTGCTCATCGCTGACGATGCATTCACTTCATCAGAGTTTGAGTCGATTGTACAAGCCAAGCATTCAGGTTATATTAAGCAATACACCACCCACACTTCTATTCCTTTTGACATCACAGGCAAGAACACAACAGGCATGCGTCTCTATATGGGACCCAACCACTACCATACCCTTGAGGCATATGACGACAATGTAGCACGCGATGAGCGCCTACACCTCAATGAGTTGGTGCCATTAGGATGGAAAATAGTGAGTTGGATCAACACCATTCTCGTCATCCCTATGTTCGACCTATTCACCAGTTGGGGACTACATATCGGTATTGTCATCCTGCTGATGACACTCGTTATCAAACTTATCATCTTGCCTTTTGTCTTTGTATCGTATAAGTCAAGCGCTAAGATGCGTGCGCTCAAACCACAGATAGACGCTATCAACGAGAAATACCCTGCAGAGAAGATGCAAGAGCGCCAAGCAGCTACTATGCAGCTCTACCAGCAAGCTGGCGTAAACCCAATGAGTGGATGTTTGCCAATGCTGTTCCAATTCCCAGTATTGATGGCTATGTTCTGGTTCTTACCAACCGCTATCGAACTGCGTGGCAAATCACTCTTCTGGGCAGAAGACTTATCTACCTATGATGCTGTCTTCCAATGGGGCTTTGACATACCTTTCTTAGGCGATCACCTATCACTCTTCTGTTTGCTGATGACTGTTGTAAATATCCTCTACACATATATCACCATGCAATCACAAGCCACTGACCCCAATATGAAGTTCATGAAATACATGATGTATGCTATGCCACTCATGTTCCTCTTTATCTTCAATGATTACGCGGCTGGTTTGTCTTACTACTACCTCGTTTCGCTCTTCTTCACTATCCTCCAAACGATGATTTTCCGCTGGACACTCAATGACAAGAAGATGCTTGAGGAGATTGAAAAGAACAAAAAACATAAAGCCGGGAAACCCAAATCCGGCTTTATGAAGCGCCTTGAAGAGATGCAACGCGAGCAACAACGATTAGCTCGTGAGCAAGCCAAGGCTAATATGAGAAGATAAAATACACCGTTCAGGGGGCTACTAAGCGGTAGTCCCTTGAGCGATGGTTCGTTTAATCTCAGCGTCCACCACAGACTGCCCTAAAGCGGACAGACTGACTCCATCCATTTCGAGGAGTTCCAAGTGGTTGACATGCATGAGCATAGGACTTGTGATATCTATTATATGCACACAATGACTGGAAGCTATGCGGAATAGTGACAAGTTATACAATGCATGTATATTGCGCAGACGCACTGTACTACCGCCCAACCAATAGAGTATATTTTTGCGCTCCAGAAGTGTCATGCCACGCGTGATAAAAGCGAAGTAACGGTCCTCGTCCATAATAGGCAAACTGGTTAAGATGGGTTCTTGCCCGCACGCACGCGCTTGCGCGATCATATTTATATATTGTGCTTTATAAGCCACGAGATCTATTTGCGGACGATGATTTGCATGCGGATTGGCAGCGATAGCCTTCCAATCATAGCAAAGACCGCTTTCGGTATAAATAACTTGAGTCTTATCCATACAAATAATGGGATTATAGATTAATCAATAAATAGGTAATAATAAGAGGTAATTGCAAGCAATATAATACGATAAATAGTTTTATTCCGAATTGTTGTATTGTTTCCATAAAGCATTTAGTTTTTGATTTGCGGTGCAAAATTACTACCTTTTCGGCACCTGAACAATTTATTGGGATACAAAGCGGTTTGATGGGACGAAAACAGTTCAAATAGTGACTAAAATCGAAATATAGTGACGAAAATAGGTAAATGTTTATTTTGTCACACCTACTGAATAGACTAAATCATGAGTAAAATTCCTACATCTCTACACTCTTGGAGCGCTATGCTACTACATGTATTAGCGCTACCCATTTTCTTCCTTGCTTTCATCCTTTTCTACGAAAGCGAATGGATGAGTACTTTCCTTGAGACAGGCACGAATAAGATTGTTTTCAATGCTTTAATGCTCTTTTCTATTTTAATAGGAGTGATTAGTATTTCGCGCTGTATAATGACAAGCATCCGCAAGCGATTACCACTCAATTGGTGGCAATACACCTTGTGGTCATTAGCAGAGATGATTATTTTCAGTTGTTTTGCTGCGCTATACATGGCGCTCATGCACGGCGATTATGGTTATTTCCCCGCGTTAGGGCAGTGTATTAAGTTCACATTCACTATCCTTCCCTATCCATACCTATTATTGGCATTGCTATTGGCATACACCAAACCCGATGAGCAGCAAAACGACGAGCAACTCATCCGATTTACGGAGAATACAGGGCGATTGAAATTAGTGATTGCAAGCGATGTGCTTGTGTATATTGAAGCACAAGAGAATTATATACATATCCATTATATGGAGGGAGACACACAGAAAGAGTTCTCACTTCGTCAATCTATGCGTGGTATAGAGGAACTAATGGCAAAGCATAGTATTGTGCGCTGCCAACGCTCGTTTTTCGTCAATCCGAAGCATGTGACAGTACTGCGCAGAGACAAAGAGGGAATTATCCAAGCCGAATTGGATATACACAGCATGAAAGCAGTACCCGTTTCTCCTAAGTACTATGACCAACTGAGCAAAATGTTGTAAGATGTTGGAGGTTAGACATCTGCGATGAGCATGCCGCAAGCGGCTTGAATATCTTGTCCGCGTGAGCGGCGGATAGTAGTTGTTATTCCATTCTGAGTGAGATAATCGCGCATCCACACCATTTGTTTCTCATCCGAGGACGGGAATGAGCGTTCCGCAAGGGCAGTCTTTGCCACTTGCTCCACACCTTCGTGGAAACGAATAAGATTGATACGACAAGGCAGTCCCTTCAACAAACGCAGCAATTCATTGGCATGCCGCGGAGTATCATTCTTACCATGCCAGCATATATATTCAAAACTCACACGGCGCTGATGGGTCCAATCATATTGCTTAAGCAATGCGATTAGGTCGGTTATGTGTAACATTCGTTCAGCTGGCATCACTTGTGCGCGCTCCACGCCTAAAGGGTTATGCAGCGAGATTGCCAAATGACATTCACTTTCTTCTATAAACCGCTTCAAACCAGGCATCACGCCCACACTGGAAACCGTGACGCGCTTAGGGGACCAACTGCAACCATAATCAGCTGTGAGAATAGTGAGCGAACGCAATACCTCATCTATATTATCCATCGGTTCTCCTTCACCCATATAAACTATATTGGTGAGCGGCAGAAGAGCTTTATTGCTCGTAGCTGGATTACCCGAAAGGTCGAAATAGAAAATCTGATTAAGTATGTCTGCGGCGGTAAGATGCGCATGGAAACCGAGCGTACCTGTCATGCAGAAACGACACCCCATCTTACATCCCGCTTGGGTGGAGACGCATAGTGTGGCGCGTTCTTCATCTGGTATATATACTGCCTCCACCATTTGTCCTTTAGCAGACAGACTATCGGTATCCACTGGGAATAAGTACTTACGCGTACCATCCGTGCTGATGGCCTCGCGTATAGGAAGACTACGCCCTACAGTATAGTGCGCTTTGAGTGCTTCACGCCCTTTGAGGGATATATTGGTCATCTCATCAAACGAACTCACACGGCGCACATAGAGCCACTCCGCGAGTTGCTTACCTGCGAACTTAGGCAAACCGACTTGTTGCGCTACGGACTGCAGTTCGGCTAATGTCTTCCCTAATAATTTCTCCATGGCGAACCGACTGATAATGATTAGCGTAATCTATCGGCTGCGCGAACCATCGCCTCATCTTTGAGGATACGACGTGTGGCCATGACAGTCAGTACCAAGCAAACCAATGGAAGGCAAGCCCAACCCATTACATACACATCTACATCTATCATCAGTTTAGCCAAATAGATATAAATAGCCAATACGCCGTAATAACCCAAGCAAAGCATGATGGTGAAGATGTTGAGGCGCGCTTGCAAGAGGCGTTTATTATACAAGAAAATATCCACCAATGCTAAAACAGGGATAAGAACGGACGCCAAGAGTAGTCCCCATAAGCCGTTCAGTTCCACAGCAGGTAGTTCGTTTATAGTGGTTTCGGTCATTCCCAAAGCAGTCAGTTGCCATGCACGCACTACCTCTGTGCCCTCTGGGGTAACAAACTGCACTACGGGAACAAAACACAATGTGATTCCCAATGCCACTACTAAGAGTAAATAAAGTGTTTGAATACGTTGTATCATTTTAGAATTTAGATTTTAGATTTTCATTGCCTCTTCGAGGGTTTCGCATCGATCTCCGTTTGCATTCACCCATCCTATTTGTCGCGCGGGGTTACCCACCATAAGCGCGTATGCTGGCACATCTTTCGTTACGACCGAACCTGCGCCAATAAGGCAGTATTCACCCAAGGTATGTCCGCAGACGATAGTCGCATTCGCACCCACCGATACGCCACGACGCAAAATAGTAGGTTTGTATTCATCTTTGCGACTCACGGCCGCGCGAGGGTTGATCACATTGGTGAATACCATCGATGGACCAAGGAACACATCGTCCTCGCATTGCACGCCTGTATAGACGGACACATTATTTTGTATCTTGCAGTTATTGCCCAGCACGACATCAGGTGAGATGACTACATTCTGACCTATATTACAGCGCTCGCCTATAACACATCCGCTCATCACATGGCTAAAATGCCATATTTTGGTTCCCTTGCCTATCTGGCAACC
>JAZNQB010000023.1:0-3630 GCA_045589995.1 Paludibacteraceae bacterium | reverse complement strand
ATACTCGCCTGTCTATCGCTATGCGCAATATATCATCGATGGCACCAACCATTGGTTGACTGGTTATTGCGATTGGAATATAGTACTCGATTCGATAGGTGGACCAAACCATGTGAATAACTTCGCTGCGGCGCAAGTGATGATTGATTATCAAAATGATATCATTTATTACACCCCATATTACTATGTGCTCAAGCAGTTCTCTCGCTCCATGCGTCCAGGGGATGTGGCGCTGCAAGTGAACTATCCAAGCACCATGAAGACGGGTAATGACTGCGAGTCACAAGATATCTTCCTCTGCGCTGTAGAGAAAGCAGATGGTTCGTACGCCATCAATATCCTCAATATGGGACCAGAGACCACCATGCCTGTGCAGTTAGGCACTCACTACGCAAACATCACCCTCCCCACCGCATCTATTCAAACTATTATAGTAAAACTATAATTAGAGTTTAGAGGTTAGCGATTAGCTATTGCCGTTTTTGAAGCGAATGCAATGAACGCTTTTTTGTAAGTGAGTAAAACGAACGCGTTTTTGTGAGGCGGATGATAAATATGACACGATAATGTAAAATTTATCTTTGTTTATCGCCGATGGACTCAATGCTGTTTGTTATGAGACGGCAGAGTACTGCCGGCAAGAGAGAAAGATTATTAAGGCGCATTATATGCTCGCATATGAATGCGGATTAAGAAGATTACGCTCAAGGCCGCGTAGGCCAATAGGCATAGCGGGCGTGACAAAGAGCATAGAGGCCAGAGGTGTTTATCTAGGTTTATTTACTATTAGAATTATTTTCTCTATTTTTATCTTATTTTTATTATTTTTGTTTAATATAAAATCTGTTAAAATATAGAATATTCATTATTCATTAAATTCTCATGCGCACACGCATATATAATAATAAGGAGCAGATATTCTGCGAGTGGCGCAAACGCTGGGTGCGCCTCACTCCTGAAGAATGGGTACGCCAGCAGTTGCTTCACCACATGGTGGAGCAACTCGCTTATCCCTTTTCGCTTATCGGAGTAGAGGTGGCAATAACAGTGGGAGAGGTGAAAAAGAGATGTGACGCAGTGGTTTATAACCAAGACTTACAACCTCTTATGCTCATTGAGTGCAAAGCAGAAACAGTGTCCATCACACAAAAAACACTGGACCAAGCACTGACCTACAATAGAAAACTGAATGTTCCATACCTCATTCTCTATAATGGCCCACAAACGGTCTTCGTACATGTGCCATCCCAATCCGCCTCTTCTGCAATCCCTCACTATTCAACACTGAAAACTGAAAACTGATTTCCTCATATTACTCTTCGCTGTATTACTCAGCAGTTGTAGCCCTCGCGCGGTGCGCGAGGCGCAAGAGGTTGTTGCTCATGCAGATAGTCTGCGTGAGGCACATCTATATGCGCAGAATGAGTATGACGATAGCCTCTCGTTAGCGCAAGCATATAGCACTTTGAGTGATTGGCAATGTGTTTTTCCCGATGACTACGCCCATGCGTGCTATCATTATGGACGGCTGCTCCGCGCAAAGGGTAACTATGTGGAAGCGATGAAAGTTTTTATCGACGCCACTCACTCGCGCACTCGCGATTTCCATATTCTCGGGCGCGTGTATAGCAATATAGCTGAGATGTGTCATTTAGCCGGTGAGTACCAATTGTCCTATGATATGTTTGCCAAATGTGCTGATTGTTTCTTGCAAAATGGTGATACTATCAGTTATTATTACGGCCTTAACGAAATGGCGTTTAGGTTAGCAGTGCAAGGAAAGAAAGAAGAGACATTGGCTTTGTTGGACTCAATTACGCGGAACTGCGATGACAAGAATGTTATTCTAAAAACATGGGAAACAAAGGCGGAAATGTATCGTAAAATCTCACAATATGATTCTGCTATTTATTGTGCAAATCAAATGCAATTATCAGACTGGATAGGACTTACAGGAATAATGATAAAGGCACAGTCGTTTTATAGATTAAATGAGAAAGATTCAGCCCTTTTTTATGCTAACTTAATACTGGATAATTCATACTCCTCCTACCAAAATAGGTTTAATGCTTTGTACATAGTAACAAATGGAGATTCTACTCTTAGCAAAGAACGAATCCGTGAGTATGCTTCTCAACGCGAAGATATACGGTATTATGAACATGAACCGAAACAAAATCAATTATCCCAAACTGTGCAATTATTAGAACAGGATATAGAATATCGCTCTAAGTATGCAGAAAGAGTTATGTATGTGCTTCTTATATCAGCAATTACATTGATTGTTATAATATTGATTGCGTATAAAGCACACAGAAAACATAAACGATTTATACAGGAGAAGAATGCATCATTATATCAATTGGAGCAAAAAAATACTTTACATTTAACGCGTATACAAACTATGTATGCAGAAATAGAGAATAGATGTAATATTTTAGTACAATCGCCTAATCTAAAGCAAGAATTGTGCTGGAAAGAGTATGGGCAAATGTGCAGAATAGCAGACCAACAATTTTATTTGTTCGCGAGTAAATTACAGAAAGAAGGATTAAAGGAGCGAGAGATTCGATTATGTTTATTAGTGTTGTTAAATTTAAGTCATGCGTGCATTGCTGATATGATGTTCGTGGAAGAAAATAGTGTTGGAAAACTGAAAGAGCGTACTGCAAAAAGGTTATCAACAAGTCGTAAGAATATGCGGGAAAAGTTGTTGAAAATAACCATTGGAGATGAATCGTGCGATTTCTTTAGTTAAACTGTCCTTGTCTAAAATATATAAAGTACTGAATAGTAGTAAGTTATTAAAATAAATTGTCCCGATTTATTTTTTGCTAATATTAGAAAATGTACTACCTTTGCACCGTCGAACGAAAGTGTTTGGCGGCGCATTTTTTTATGTGCCTAACTTTTATATTAATTCATAAATCTTTTAAGCTTATGAAAAAGACATTTTGCTTTGGTATTGGGCGCACTTTTTGCAATACCATGTATGCTTCACGCAGAGGAAGTAGAAATTAGGTTATCTGTAGTATTGGAAATGGAATCTATTGGTGGATTGGTTCCAATGGATGATGAAGAGCATTTAGGTCAAACTCCTCCACCTCCAACATCGTTCCGTGCTTCTATCAATGGTAATTCATTAGTCATTGAAAAGCAGGATGATGCTATTCCATCTGCTCAAGCAACCGTAGTAAATGCTTCCACGGGCAATGTAGTATTGAATCAACCATTCACTGACTCCTTGCAAGAACAAGTAGCAAGCGCAGGTGTGTATGTGCTCCGTATTGAAACCGCAGGCGGCGCACTCACCGGACGATTTATTGTAGAATAGTCTGCGTTTGTGTCAAATACCAACAAAACAAGGTAAAATAAAAATAACATTAAATTTATTTGGCGGTTCGCAAAATAGTTTGTAATTTTGCACCGTCAAATAGGACTAATTATTTTATTATGAAAAACAAGATTCTTTTTAGTGCAATGATCTGTATCGCATGTGTAATTTCGTTAACAACGCATGCACAACAAGTTACGCCAGAGATAAGCATAGAAATGGAGCCTAACAGGTATATTATACACTTTGTTCTTCCTCCATATTGGTTTGAAGAAGATGATGGTCATGACAATGAA
>JAZNQB010000022.1:0-2604 GCA_045589995.1 Paludibacteraceae bacterium | reverse complement strand
ATAGTAGGGCGCGTGTTGAGCTCGCTCAAAAACGCGACATAATAGGCAAATACGCTCAAGGGCGCGTAGCCCGATATTCCAAACTATGATGGACGAGGGATTTATCTGGGTTTATTTACCATTATAAATCATCCACCGTCGTTTTTGATTACCATTAAAATGTTTTTTTATATTTTTATTTTGTTTTCTTTATTTTTTTCAAAATCAAACCACACCCTGCACACAAAAAACACGCACGCGCTTGCGTATGTCAAAAAAAATCACTACCTTTGCACCCGATTTAGATTGGCAAATTATAGACTTATGATAACCATAGAGCAATTAAAAGATGTACAACTACGAGCTGATAAGCTCAAAGCATACCTGCAGATTGACGAGAAACGCATTCAATTAGAGGAAGAAGAACTGCATACACAAGCACCAGGGTTCTGGGACGACGCCAAAGCAGCAGAAGCACAAATGAGAAAAGTCAAAAACATCAAAAAATGGATTGACGGATACGAAGGTGTACGCGCTGCTGTAGAAGAATTAGCACTCGCTTTTGACTACTACAAAGAGGAATTAGTGACCGAAGAAGAAGTGGATGCAGCCTACACACACGCCATGAACGAAGTGGAAGACTTGGAAATGAAAAACATGCTTTCACACGAGGAAGACCAAATGCCTGCCGTACTCAAAATCGTTTCAGGTGCAGGAGGTACCGAAGCACAGGACTGGGCTGAGCAACTCATGCGTATGTATCAGCGTTACTGCGAGAAACACGACTACAAAGTGACCATCGCTAACCTACAAGAAGGCGACGAAGCAGGCATCAAGACCGTCACCTTTAACATAGAGGGCGATATGGCGTACGGTTACCTCAAGAGCGAGAACGGCGTACACCGCCTTGTGCGCGTCAGCCCATACAACGCACAAGGTAAACGCATGACCAGTTTCGCCAGTGTATTCGTCGTTCCCCTGATTGACGATACCATCGACATCCATGTGGACCCGTCTGCCATCAGTTGGGACACCTTCCGTTCTTCTGGTGCAGGAGGACAGAATGTGAACAAAGTGGAGTCCGGCGTGCGTCTGCATTATAAGTTCATCAACCCACTCACCAACCAACCAGACGAGATAGTCATTGAGAACACCGAGACGCGTGACCAACCCAAGAACCGCGAGAATGCCTTGCGACACTTGCGCTCACAACTCTATGAGTTGGAATTAGAGAAAAGACGACAAGCAGCCGCTAAAGTGGAGGCAGGAAAGAAGAAAATCGAATGGGGAAGCCAGATACGCAGTTATGTCTTCGACGACAGACGCGTAAAGGACCACCGCACTAACTACCAAACAAGCAATGTGAATGCTGTCATGGATGGCGATATAGACGCTTTCATCAAAGCATACCTCATGGAATTCCCAGACTGACAACTGAAAACTGAAAACTGATTACTGATTATGAAAAAACTTCTTTTATCAATAGCCATAATGGCAATGAGCGCAAGTATGTTTGCGCAAGCAGATAGTACTAAGGTACAAAGTGACAAAGGACAAAGTACAAAGGACACTATTGAGGGATTTGTATTCACGACCATCGATAGCGTGGCTATCACACCCGTGAAAGACCAAAACCGCAGTTCCACCTGTTGGGCATTCTCTACCCTCGGTTACCTTGAAAGCGAGTTGCTCCGCATGGGCAAAGGCGTATATGACCTGAGCGAGATGTTCGTGGTAAGCAAGACCATGATGGACCGCGCCACCTACCAAGTGCGTATGTACCACGAAGCCAGTTTCTCTCCCGGAGGTTCGGCATACGATGTGATTTACTGCATGAAGCACTACGGATTGGTACCACAGTCCGCTATGCCTGGTATCCAGTACGGTTGGTCTGCAGCCGACTCCCTACCCGTTCATAACGAACTGGACGCAGTAGCAAGCGGCTATGTGAATGGATTGAAGAAGATGAAAAAACTGACTCCTGTATGGAAGAAAGGTTTGCAAGCCATCTACGACACCTATTTAGGAGCATGTCCAGAGGAGTTTGAATACAACGGCAAGACCTATACCCCGAAGACCTTCGTGCAGATGTTAGGACTGAACGCAGACGATTATGTATCTATCACCAGTTATACCCACCACCCTTTCTACGAGACTTTCGCACTCGAAGTGCCCGACAACTGGCGTATGGACCAGATGTACAACCTGCCTATCGACGAGATGATGCAAGTGATAGATGAAGCATTAGCCAATGGCTACACCCTCGCATGGGCTGCCGATGTATCCGAATTAGGATTTACACGCAAAGGTATCGGTGTGGTGCCTGACGCAGACAAAGGTGCGGACCTCACAGGTAGCGACATGGCACATTGGTTGGGATTAAGCAACGATAAGAAGAAAGAAGAACTCACCAAGAAACCACTCCCTGAGAAAACAATCACCCAAGAGATGCGTCAGCAAGCATACGACAACTGGGAGAACACCGACGACCACGGTATGCAGATTTTCGGTATTGCCAAAGACCAAAACGGTAAGAAATACTACATGATTAAGAACTCATGGGGTACCACCAAATCAAAATACAAAGGTATATGGTATGTAAGCGAAGCCTTCATGCGCTACAAA
>JAZNQB010000021.1:0-4252 GCA_045589995.1 Paludibacteraceae bacterium | reverse complement strand
CAGCTACAATGAGCGCGGGGATAAAACTACCATATTGCTTCCAACTAATCATAATTTAGTGCCGAAGCACAGATCTCCAGCATCGCCTAAGCCGGGCACTATATATTTCTTCTCATTCAAGACAGGATCTATCGCTGCGCACCAGAGAGTGATATCCGGACTATCTTTGAGCGTTTCACGCAGATAATCAATAGCTTGCACAGTACCTATTGTGCAGCACAAGTGTGTATGTTTGGGTTTGCCATTACGCAGCAATGCCAAATAGCCTACTTCCATCGACATCCCCGTTGCCAGCATTGGGTCTGCAACAATCAATGTTTTTCCCTCAATAGACGGTGATGCGAGATACTCCGCCACGATTTCTAATTGCTGCTCACCATGTGCATTACGTCCCATCCGTCGATACGCACTAAGAAAAGCATTCTCTGCGTTATCAAATATATTCAAGAAACCTTGATGTAGAGGCAATCCCGCACGCAAGATAGTAGCGAGCACCACTTGGTCCGCAATCACATTTACCGTTGCTGCATCAAGCGGTGTTTGAATTTGCAGAGGCTCATAATTCAATACTTTGCTCAACTCTATTGCCATTATCTCACCTATGCGCTCTATATTACGGCGAAAACGAAGGCTATCTTTTTGTATGTTTACATCGCGTATCTCACGCAGGTATTGATTGAGCACACTATTTTGCTCGGAAAGGTTAATGACTCTCATATAAATGTATTGAATAAATGATTAGGTTATTTCAGTGATTTAGCCGCTCTCTGCTCTGCTTTCAAAGCATCCTTGCGCGTCTCATACAAAGCCCCCACTTGCGCTAAATCAAATGCTTTTCTCTCCAACTCCTGCTCATAGGTCTGATAACTGAAAGTGGCATTCTGCAATTCATTCGACAACAGCGTTGCTTCTTGTATGCGATTGGCTAAATCGCTCAGAGTCTGCTCCAAACGACTATACTCATCACTAAACATCTGAATATAGCCATCGCGAGTCTGCTGATTCAGTTCCGTCTGCTTCTCCAACTTCTGCCATTGATTATCCAAAGTCTCCATCAGTGATTTAATCTCTGCTTCCTCTTTGGCATATATTTTCTTGAGCACAGACAATCTTTTCATTCCCTCATTGAGCACACGCTTCATCTCCTTAGCATGACTCATCTCTGTCTTGAGTTCGTTTTGCGCTTCCTTAATTTGCTGAGCATTCTTCTCCAACTGCTCTGCCACCACATCCAAGGATGCTCTATACATAGTCGGTTGCGCCAAGTAAGCTCCGCGCAAGGAATCCAAGTTCAGCTCCGCTATTTTAATATCAAGCGGTGTCACATGCTGTGCCATTATGGTCAAACTGAAGCCCATAAGGAATATTACAAATACATTTTTCATACTTTCTATATTTTAATTATCCATGATTTTGGTTATTTACACTCTTATTCATAGAATTTGCCGCAAAGGTAATAAAAAATTTGCAAATGTCAAAATTTTTCCATATCTTTGCATGATTTTTATATTTGTTCATCATGAAATCATATGTTTACCAAGATTCCACTATTGCTTTCGTGACAGCATCTGCGCAAACATGTCTGTTATTGGAGCAGTGCAATAATCATACCAAAGAGGAATGGATAGAGCAAATTCTTCGCATTCTCCCTGTTTTATACTTGCGCACGCGCCTTTTAGAGAAAGAGGATTTGATGTTAGAGGATGAGTTGCAGCGTTTTGTAACCGAGCAGGACTACAACTACACCCTCATCGGCATCCGCAATCTATTAGGTTCTGACGACGCTTATTTGGATGTTTTTATAGACCAAGGAGTGTACACAGATGAGGTGCAGACCGCTTATATCTCTGAGAGTTTGGCAGATATTTACCAAGAATTAAAAGACATGGCTGCTGCTTTCCAAACGGGTGAAGAATTGATAATGCACGATGCTGTTGTATTGTGCCGCGCGGCTTTTGAGGAGCACTGGGGACAAAAAGTGCTGGCTGCTATGCGTGCATTACACGCTGTAAGCTTAGGCAGTGAGGAAGATGAATAGAGACTCAAACATTGCACATTGTGAAAGAAAGTACTTATCTTCAACATATTAGCAAAGAAGATATTCAAGGGTTGCCGCTTGTAGCCTTTGAGGGCGAAGTGATTGTTATTGATCATCCGAACATGGTGGATGAGGCAGTGGCATATCTTCGCACGCAGCGCGTCTTGGGTGTGGATACAGAGGCGCGTCCCAGTTTCACACGCGGTGTGCACTACCCTACTGCCTTGGTACAGATTTCGAGTCTGGAGCGCTGCTACCTATTTCGTCTCACGCATGTGGGTATGCCCCAAGCATTAGCAGATATTTTCGCTGATAGTAGTATCTGCAAAGTGGGTTTAGCTTTTAAAGATGACATCACCGGTTTGCGCAGGCGGCGCAATTTCACTCCGTCCAACTGTATTGACCTGCAGTCTATCGTAAATCAATACGGCATTATGGAGATGGGACTGCAGAAGATTTTCGCCATTTGTTTTGGCAAAAAGATTTCTAAGGCTCAGCAATTGACTAATTGGGAGAATTGCCATCTCACTCCAGAGCAAGCCCGCTATGCTTCTACGGATGCGTGGGCCACATTACTGATTTATTTGGATTTATTAGCGCATATTCCATTATCTATAGAGGAGGTGAATGCTCTCAAACGCTCCGAGCGTGAGAAACAGATTGAGCACCAGCAAGAGATACAAGACCAGCGTCTTCGCGATCAAGGTATTGACCCTCCACCTCATCTGAGCATGGAGGAGCGTGCAGCGAAGCAAGCAGAGAAACGCCGTGAAGCACGCAAGCGCAAGCGTCAGCGCACTTCGAAGCGCAAACGAGCCCAACAAGCCAAGCCTGCCAAGCCAGCCAAGAAGGTCACAGTTCTCCAGAAGAACAAATCCATACCTAACAAACAGCCATCGTTATGAAACATTTCGGAATTTTAGCTGCCCTATTAGCCATCAGCATTAGTGCCTATGCACAAGCTAAGTATGTATTTTATTTTATAGGTGACGGTATCGGCACCAACCAGATTTTAGGTGCTGAGATGTATCGTTCTGCTCTTCAAGGCGAACCTTTAGGACGCATACAGACCTATATGACTCAATTACCTTACTCCGGGCAGATTTCTACTCATTCAGCCACCAACGGTGTTACAGATTCCGGTGCTGCCGGTACATGTCTGGCTACGGGTATCAAGACTCGTAATGGTATTATCGGCTTAGGGATGAAGGGCGACACTCTCCTCAGTATCACAGACGAATTAAAAGCTAAGGGTTGGGGAATAGGTATCATCACCACCGTAGGTATTGATCATGCTACTCCCAGTTCTTTTTACGCCCATAGTGATGACCGTAATAACTACTACCAGATAGGACAACAGCTATGCAAGAGTGACTATGATTTCGTAGGCGGCGCTGGTTTTCACCATCCTCGCGGCCACCATTCCGACAAGCCCTGTTTATATGGTTTAGCAGAAGCTGAAGGTTACCAAATAGCCTATGGTTATCCGCAAGCACAATCTGTTTTGGCAAGCGACAGTCTGCCCAATAAACTTATTATGGTTCAAGCTGAAGACTCATTCTGCTACAAGCATCACGGCAGCAATCTGCGCTACTCTATAGACCGCAAAGAAGGTGATTTAAGTTTATCTGAGATAGTGCAGATTGGTATTCCATTCATGTCTCGTCAGCACGAGCGCTTCTTTATGATGATAGAGGGCGGTATGATTGATTATGCCTGCCATGGTAATGATGGTCGCACTGCTATTGAAGAGGTATGGGACATGAGCGATGCGATGAAATATGCTTTAGATTTCTATCATAGTCATCCGGAGGAAACTCTTATTCTTGTAGTAGCCGACCATGAGAGCGGTGGTATGTCTATTGGCAGAGATGGAGACTATACATTGCATTTAGATTTGCTGCAGTATCAGCAATGCTCATCATGGGTGCTGAGCGACCTATTCTCTGCTCTATTCAACACCAAATCCACTCCAAGTTGGCAAGATGTACAGGCTATTTATCGCACTCAGTTAGGTTTTTGGGAGGGTGTAGAGATTAGTTCCGCAGAGGAAAAAGAGCTAAAGGAACTCTATTTATCTGCTATATCCAATACAGGTAAAGACACTCACACGATGTATAAGACGATACATCAATTAGGTGATGCCGGTATTCGCTTGCTTAATAAGAAAGCGCGTGTGGGTTGGACGAGCCATTCCCACACTGCGCATGCTGT
>JAZNQB010000020.1:0-21138 GCA_045589995.1 Paludibacteraceae bacterium | reverse complement strand
GCATAGTGCCAGTTGAGGTTGGCGATGCCATAACCCACCGTGCACAGCGGAGGCATGAGTGCCGTGGCAATAGCCACACCCGACAGTACGGTACCTTTGTCTTTGCGCGACAACTCAAGGATACCCGCTATCCCGCCGAAAAAAGCAATCATCACATCATAGATGGAGGGGTTCGTACGAGCTAACAACTCGGTCGGATTATCCGTCTCCAACGGCGTTACCATGAAATAGAGTGTCGAGGCTATTAGACTGATAACAAACATGATACCGAGATTTTTGAGCGACTTGAGCAGCAAAGCCGTATCGTTCGTACCTAAACCCAAACCGAAACCGATAATAGGACTCATCAGCGGTGAAATCAACATAGCACCGATAATCACAGGGATCGAATTGACATTCAGTCCCACGGAGGCGATGATAATCGCCACAAAAAGGATGTAGATATTCGGACCGCGGAAAGGGATATTGCTGCGGATATTGCGGTCTGCTGCATCTATGTCAATATAGGCAGTCAGATTTAACTGCTCCCGCAAAAATGCCTTTGTACGTTGTTTGAACTCTTGGTATCTCATACATTGAATATTTGAATTATTTTGCAACTATTAATCATTAATAACTCCATCTTTGATTTCAATAATACGGTCGCATATCTGCGCCAATTCTTTGTCGTGCGTGACGAGTAGTATGGTTTGGTTGTATTTATCTCGCAGTTGTAACAGAAGTTGGCTTAGTTCTGTTTTGTTCTTTTCATCGAGACTACCTGTTGGTTCGTCTGCCAAGATAATAGATGGTTTCATCATCAGCGCCCGCGCTGCCGCTACTCGCTGTTTCTCTCCACCCGACAACTGATTAGGCTTATGTTCCATACGGTCTGCCAAGCCTAAATCCGTTAGTAGCATTTTTGCACGAGACTGATAATCAGCCACTTTCTCGCGCGCAATCATCGCTGGAATACACACATTCTCAAAAGCAGTGAACTCAGGCAGTAACTGGTGGAACTGGAAAATAAAACCTATATTCTTATTTCGGAAAGCTGCGAGTTGTGTGTCATTAAGCTCGAAGACATCTGTTCCGTCAATAAGCACTTGGCCCTTGGTGGGTCTGTCCAGCGTGCCAATGAGTTGGAGTAGGGTAGTCTTGCCTGCGCCAGACTTACCTATTATTGCCACGATCTCCCCCTTTGCGATAGAGAGGTTAACACCTTTTAGCACTTCTAAATCGCCGAACGATTTATGTATGTTTATAACTTGTATCATATGTTAATAGAAAGTATTCTATCGCCGTTCTCTTGCGGTGTGATAGTGATGTATATAGTGTCTTCAGGCAAAAGAGCCTCCATCATCATCGGCCACTCGATGAAACAGTAGTTGCCCGAATAGAGATATTCCTCCGCTCCAAAATCCATCGCCTCGCGGATGTCCTTCAGACGATAGCAGTCGAAATGGTACACCTCCCCACGATAAGGTTGTTCAACATCATAGACATTGACAATCGCAAAAGTAGGACTATTCACCACATCCATCGTTCCCAGCGCTTCACAGAGCGATTTGATAAAAGTGGTCTTACCTGCACCCATCTGACCCTCAAACGCATATACTCGATGTGGTTCGGTCTTTTGGAGAATTTCAAGTGGACTCACTTCCTTTCCCTGTTCGTCCAACAAAATTAGTGCCTTTGAGTCAGAAAAAACACCCTTTTTTATCGTATAAGTTATCATGTTCGTGAAAAATATTTAATTCTCAGAGACTTGTTTTAGCCATTATTTGCTCGTAAATAGCTGATCCTCTGCGTGTTCCGAGTAATTCAATCCATTCTGATTTTTCAGCGCTTTTAGCGCGCTTTACAGAACCGAAATGTTGTAGTATTTTTTGCTTTGTAATCTCTCCAACTCCTTGAATATCATCGAGTTGACTATGTATTTGCGCTTTGCTTCGCTTCCTTTTGTGGAAGGAGATAGCAAATCGATGCACTTCATCTTGTATATTTGTCAGTAGTCGGAAAACTTCGCTTGTTACTTTCATTCCAATCTCAGCAGGAGGAAATCCAAAGAGTAGTGTTTGTGTGCGGTGCTTATCATTTTTCTTCAATCCTGCAATAGGTATCTGAAGTCCTAATTGTTGCTCTACAGCTTCTCGTATGGCATTCATTTGTCCTATTCCTCCATCGGCAATGATGAGGTCTGGTAGTCCTTTCTCTTCGTCAATCAATCGTTGGTATCTTCTCCTCACTATCTCACGCATACTGGCGTAGTCGTCTGGACCGTCCACCGATTGAACATTAAATCGCATGTACTCGCTTTTAGATGGTTTTCCCATTTTATATACGACACAACCAGCAACTGCGTGTGCGCCTTGTATATTTGAGTTATCAAAGCAATCAATCCACGCGGGTAGTTTATCTAAAGATAACATCTGCTGTAGTTCGCTGAGCACGCGTGTTGCCCGTTGCTGTGGATTGAGTTTATCTTCTTGCTTGATACGGTCTAATTTATACTGCCTCACATTCTGCATGGCTAAGTCCAATAGTTTTTTCTTATCACCACTCAGTGCTATATGTACGCGTAAAGAACTATCAAAAACATCCGGTATGAACGGAACAATCACCTCTTTTGTTTGGCTATTGAGTCGCTCGCGCAGCTCCATCATACCTAAAGCCAATAATTCTTCTTTCGCTTCTTCTACCTTACGCCTATACTCAATAGTAAATCCTTGGGTGATGCTACCATTATGTACATGCAGCATAGCGATATATACCCGTTCGTCTTGTTCGTCATACCCAAACACATCCACATCTCCCACATGGGTATTGGTGATGATTGTTTTGCTCTTGAACTGCTCTAAAAGTTCTATTTTCTGTTTTATCTCTGCTGCTTCTTCATAGCGCATTTCTTCTGCTTTTTGCAGCATATCTGCTTCTAACTGAGCACTTATCTCTTGCGCATCTCCTTTGATAATCTTTCTCGCTTGGTCAATCCATTCATTGTATTTCTCGCTACCCGGTTTGAATTCGCATATACCACAGCAGTTTTTGAGGTGATATTTAAGGCATACGCGTATCTTACTATTGTTTTTATTTGGGGCGATAGGCAAAGCGCAAGTACGGATAGGATATAATTTATGTATCAGTTCAATCACCAAATCTACTGTATGTCCGTAGCTATAAGGGCCATAGTATTCACCTTTACCCTTTATTATATTTCGTGTTTTGAAAATACGAGGGTAGGGTTCTTTGCTTATGCATATGCTTGGGTATGACTTACCATCTTTGAGTAAGATGTTATAATGTGGTTGATGTTCTTTAATGAGGTTATTCTCCAGTAGGAATGCGTCTTGCTCATTATCAACCACCACATATCGTATGTCTGCTATATGCGATACAAGTTGCCTTGTTTTGGCATTAGTGTGTGCTTTTGAGAAATAACTATTTACTCTTCTGTATAGGTTTTTTGCTTTACCTACATAGATGATTTGACCTTCTTTATTGAGGTACTGATATACTCCCGGACTATTGGGTATGCGCCGAAGTAATAGGTTGATATGTTTCTCTTTTTCTGCCAATTATTCGTCCACTTCCATATCGAATAGACAGTTCATCTCATCCGCTTTTCCTTCTAATAGTTCTCGTCCGTTTAATCCTACAAGTTCGAGAATAAAATCGACATATACTTTCTTAACGCCCATTTTCTTGACGAGTTGAATAGCTGCGTCCATAGTGCCGCCTGTTGCTAATATATCGTCATGAATAAGAACGATATCATTTTCGTTAAGGGCGTCTTTATGTATTTGAATTACATCTACGCCATATTCTTTTTGGTAGCTCACTTCGACTGTTTCTGCAGGCAGTTTTCCCGGTTTGCGTACTGGGACAAATCCTGCGCCAATCTCCATTGCTACGGCAGGAGCAAGTATAAATCCACGGGATTCGATACCCACTACTTTGGTAATTCCCTTATCCTTGTATGTTTCTACCATCTTGTCACGCATCCAGCGTAAACACTCTGGTTTGTCCAAAGCTGTTGTGATGTCTTTGAATTGAATACCTTTTACAGGAAAATCAGGTACATTGCGGATAGCATTTTTTACTTCTTGAGCAGTCATAATTTTGATTATTTATTTTGTTTATATTATTCAATGTTTCACGTGGAACGTATAGTAGTTAGTTTCTTTGAAACTAAAATCATCTTCCTAATAATACGAGAAGTACACTGATGTCGTTTGGACTGACGCCGGGAATTCGATTGGCGTCTCCGATAGATTTTGGTCTAATGCGCGTTAGTTTCTGTCGTGCCTCGGTACTTAGGCTTTGTACTTCATTATAATTAAAATGATCTGGTATGCGTATTTGGTCTAATCGCTGTAGTTTCTGTGCTTCTAATTTTTCGCGACGGATATACCCCTCGTATTTAATTTGTATTTCGCAACTCTCTACGATTTCATCGCGATTATATTCTATGTTGTCAATATATTGTTTGAGTTCTGGAACAACTTCTGCCAGTGTCATAATGGTTACTTGTGGGCGCAATATGATGTCGCTTATCTTGCTTCCTTCGCGTAGTGCGGTGCTGCCGATACTTTCTAACCATCCGTCTATCTGCTTCATTGGTATAGTTGTATGGCGCATAAACTCGATGAAATCGGCGCATGTTTGTTTTTTAGTTATCCATTGTTGTTGGCGTTTGGAGGAGGCTATTCCTAATTGGAATCCGCGCTCTGTGAGTCGTTCATCCGCATTGTCTTGGCGCAGTAAGATACGGTATTCGGCGCGTGAAGTGAACATACGGTATGGTTCATCCACTCCTTTATTAACCAGATCATCGATTAGTACTCCTATGTAGCTTTCGTCTCTACCGAGAGTGAATGGAGTTCCTCCGTGTACATTTTGGTGTGCATTGATACCAGCTACCAAACCTTGTCCTGCTGCCTCCTCATATCCTGTCGTTCCATTGATTTGACCTGCGAAAAACAGATTTTTAATCTGTTTAGTCTCTAAGGTATGGTGTAGTTGAGTGGGGTCAAAGAAGTCGTATTCGATGGCATATCCAGGGCGGTACATGACCACATCTTCTAATCCTTTGATTGTTCGTAGTCCTGCCAATTGAACTTGCCAAGGAAGGCTACTGGAGAAGCCATTTACATAATATTCATTACTATCCACTCCTTCGGGTTCAAGGAAGAGTTGGTGCGCTTCTTTATCAGCGAAGGTGACAATTTTTGTTTCTATGCTTGGGCAGTAGCGAGGACCAATACTGGTTATTTGTCCGTTGAAAAGGGGAGAATCTGCTAATCCTTGTCGTAATGCGTCGTGTGTGGCATTATTGGTATATGTAATCCAACAAGGCATTTGTTTTAATCCGCGTTGGATACCATTGAGGTAGGAGAATTGGTGCCAATCTTGGTCTCCGTCTTGGCGTATCAGTTCGTCAAAATGTATAGAGCGCGCATCGATACGCGCAGGAGTACCAGTTTTCATTCTGTCTGTTCGGAATCTCAAAGCCGATAATTGTTCGGTCAAACCGTACGAACTTGGTTCTGAAATGCGTCCGCCAGCAATCTGTGTTTTTCCGCAATGCATGAGTCCATTAAGGAAGGTGCCATTGGTGAGAATGACTGCTTTGGCTTGCATCTCTATGCCGAGAATAGTCTTTACACCGCATACTTGATTATCTCGTATGATGAGTTCGCATACTGTATCTTGCCAAATATAGAGATTAGGAGTATTAGATAGTACATGAATCCATTCTTCGATAAATCGTTTGCGGTCGCTTTGACTTCTTGGGCTCCACATAGCAGGTCCTTTACTTCTATTGAGTAATCGGAATTGTATAGCGCTGCGGTCTGTGACTATACCCATTTGTCCTCCTAAAGCGTCTATTTCACGCACAATCTGCCCTTTGGCAATACCTCCAACGGCAGGGTTACAGCTCATCTGCCCAATCTTATTCATATCCATGGTGATGAGTAGCGTTTTGCTTCCCATCCTCGCAGCCGCATGAGCAGCTTCGCACCCTGCATGTCCTGCACCTACAATAATAATGTCGTATTTGAAATTCATTCGATTAAATCGATTATAGTTGCTCTTTATTTGATAGTCTTATTACGATGTTTCCATTTCCATCTGCCGCTATAACTATTGCAATTAATAGTGCGTACTTTTGGGTAGAAAGCATTCTCTATATGATTGCTATATGTAATATTGTTTGTTTCTGGATGAATAAGAATGCCTATTATATCGAAGCGCGGACTCTTGTCTATTTGCTTGTATTTGATATAAGCATTAGCAGCCGTAACCATGTGTTTTCTTTTGGTCTCATCTACATATTCCTCCGGCATTTTATTTCCGAATGTGGTAGTGCGCGTTTTTACTTCAGCGAAAACAATATCTTTTTTGCTTTCGGCTATCAAGTCCACTTCCAGATGTCCCATTCGCCAGTTGCGTGCCACTATACGGAAGCCCTTTTTCTCCAATATTTTAGCGGCTTCTTTCTCGCCAATGATTGCTATAGGATTGGTGACAAACATATATCTTTATAATTGTTCCATTCTGGCGGCATCCAGACGCAAGAGAATGAATAATAGTAATGTGAATCCCCATAGCGAACTACCTCCGTAACTGAAGAAGGGTAAAGGGATCCCAATCACAGGCAGTAAACCTAATACCATACCCACATTAATAATGAGATGGAAAAGGAATATACTGGCAACAGAGTAGGCATATATCTGTGTAAATCGGCTTCTTTGTCTCTCGGCTATGGCGATAAGACGCAGGATAAAGTATGCATATACTGTCATGACACATAGTGACCCAAAGAAACCCCATTCCTCTCCAACGGTACAAAAAATAAAATCAGTATCTTGCTCTGGAACAAACTGCAATTTGGTTTGTGTGCCCTGTCGGAATCCTTTGCCAAAGAGCCGTCCAGAACCTATAGCTATGCGGGCTTGATTGACATTATATCCCGCCCCAGTAGGGTCCTCTTTCATTCCTAATAATACCTCAATACGCACCCGTTGGTGAGCTTTAAGTACCTTGGTGAAGACGAAATCACAGGCATGTGTATAACCAATGCAACAGATACTGAATAGCGCTACGAAAAGTAAAGCATATTTGCGGTAATAAATACCGATGAAACAGGAGTAAATAATAAGCGCTCCTACAATACCCATAGACAACCAATCAAAAGGAACAGTAGTCCATATATTGACAATCAATCCGAGTCCGTATAGAAGAACTACGCTACCCACAAGGATAAGACCTTGATAGCGTATAGTGTGTTCTTTGCATATAAAGAAAATCTCAATAACAGTAACTAATAGCATACAGCACATTATGCCCAAACTACCACTTCCTAATGGAACAGAAATACTACCCAAACGAATACTGAGTATAAAAAGAGCTACTGCCGCCACACCTATCCATAGTACATAACCACTCATACCTTGTCGGTAAAAAACCAATAAGAAAGCAGCAAAAACAAGAGCCGAACCCGTCTCTTTCTGCATAACCATGATAATAAAACAGGGAACGCCAATAAGTAAGAAAGGAATTATTAAATCCTTCCAATTCTGTAGTTTATACTCATACCTACCCATATACTTAGCCACAGCAAGTGCTACAGCACATTTGGCGAATTCTGCAGGCTGAAGGCTCACCGGGCCAAGGTTGATCCAAGAGAGTGACCCTTTGATATCACGAGCCAAAAAAGGTGTAACAAGTAGCAGTAAGAGCATTACACCATAGACAAGATAAGCTAATATATCATAGCTGCGATAATCAATCATCAGAAGAACACCCCCTAAAACCAACGACCCCAAAATCCATACAAACTGCTTACCAGCACGATTGTCGAAATCAAAAATACCGGTCTGATCAAAGTTGTAACTCGCACCATATATGTTGAGCCAACCAAACAGAATTAGTACCAGAAATATACCAATCGTCTGCCAATCTACATGCTTTAATATGTTACCACTTCTTGACGCTCTCATTCAGTACTGCTTCTGCTTTTTGTTTCTTTAATCCTTCGCGTTTTATTTCTCCCGTGAGGTATTGTTCTATCATCAGACTGGCAATAGGTGCTGCCCAAGTGGCACCAAAACCTGCGTTTTCAACGACAACTGCTACCGCAATCTGTGGGTTCTCTAATGGTGCAAAACCAATAAAAATAGCGTGGTCGCGACCATGTACATTTTGTACAGTACCCGTTTTGCCTGCTGTTTCTATGCCATCAATAGTGTAATAGCGTCCGGTACCGTTCGTCATTACACGATGCATACCCTTTTTTACAATATCGAAATATTTTTTGTCTATTTCTATTTGGTGTCGATGGGTCTGCATAGAGTCGTTTTTGTTAAGGTGAGGAGTGATATAATAGCCGCCATTCGCGATAGCAGCAGCCTGATTGGCTAATTGTAATGGAGTGACACTTATCTCGCCCTGACCGATACTGAGTGAGCGGATAGTAATGGCTTTCCAACCCTTCTTACCATATAGGCGGTCATATAATGTGGTATTAGGAATATAGCCCGAAGAATGGTTTCCTATGTCTGAATCCTCAAATTTCTGTCCAAACCCAAACTCAAGTACCTTATTTCGCCATAAGTCATATCGGTTGCGAAGCTCTTCGGTATTCTTAATATCTCGGCTCGGGTGTAGCATATCGCGGAAAGCATACCAGAAATATGGGTTACAACTCTGTTCAATAGCCTCTTCTAACGAGACGGGTGAACCATGGTGGTGAGTACATTTTATAGGTGTGCTTCCCGGTCCGTTACATGGATAATAAGTGCTAGTAGCAATCCCCTTTTCTTGCAGGCAAACGAGTGCTTGTATAGTTTTGAAGGTAGAGCCGGGAGAGTAGGTGGCAGAAGTAGCGCGATTGACTAAAGGTTTGGTTGGGTCTTTAAGCAAACGATTGTAATTATTACTCCGTTCTTTACCTACTAGTACCTCGGGATTCCATGTTGGATTGGAAACCATAGCCAGTATCTCGCCTGTTGAGGGTTCAATAGCTACAGCACTACCTATCTTACCAGATAATAATTCTTCGGCTACAAGTTGTAATTGTATGTCCAATGTAGTGTGCAGGTCTGTTCCCGCTACGGCAATCTTGTCTTTTTTACCATCTTGATACTTGCCTTTAATACGCCCTTTTACATCGCGCATGTAAATCTCTACTCCCTTTTCTCCACGCAGTTGCGTCTCGTAGGTGTGCTCCAATCCATCACGACCGGAATAGTCGCCTCGAGAATAATAAGCATCCCGTTCTAAATCATTTTGATTGACTTCACCTACGGAACCCAGTACATGTGCTGCGGCTTTATAAGTGTAATCACGAAGCGTGCGCTTTTGTATCTGTACACCTGGAAACATGAAGAGCGATTCTTGCAAAGTGGCAATGTCTTCTTTCTTGAGTTGGTTCATAAAGACCTGTGGTGTCCATCTAGAATAAGCCCTGTTTTTGCGTCTGTTTTTTATCTCAGAAATGCGATTGTCGAATTCCTCCTTTGTTATATTTAGGCATTGGCAGAAATGTAGTGTATCCCATTCTTCTTTCATTTCTCGCATAGTTATCGTCACTTCGTATATGGGTTGGTTGTAAACCAATAACTCACCGTTGCGGTCGTAGATGAGGCCACGGGAAGGATAAATAGTTTGTTTGACCAATGCGTTATTATCCGCTTGGTCTTTTGTGGATTGGTCGATAACTTGGAGGTAAAATAAACGAACTATATACACCAATACAACACCAATGGTAATACCGCTGATGACATACCTGCGTCTATAGTATCGGTCGTTAATCATTTGTATTTCAAAATGTTATATCCCAATATAACAAGAAAAGTAATAGTGCTGCTTACGAGTGTTTCTGCAAGAACAAAACCGATATGTGCCCAATTCCATGCAGATAGAATAAAAACTATAAAATGGTGAATGATAATCAAAATACATAGATATTTGACCATTGCTCCTGTTCCTATCAATCGCAAACAGATCTGCTCATTGAGACGATCAATGTCATTTACGATGCCACCAAGCAGGTACGGGCGTATGAACATAAGCAGGACGCACGCGCTCATGTGCACGCCTATGCTATTGCAGAAAACATCCATTATCACACCTACTATAGCGCCAATGAGCATATCTATGCTATGCGGAAGAGTGACGGGAAGCATAAGCAGTACAAGCACATACACGAAAGGATGGCATACGCCCCACAACTGTAGTTGGTTAAAGAGGAAAACTTGCAGCAGCATTATTAGTATGTATCGGCCGATATGTTTACTCCAGTTCATGTGTCAATTGTTCTATTTCGTTTTGATTGGCATTACAAACGACATTTACATATTTCAATCGTTTGAAGTTCGTATGCAAACGCACGCGTATATTGTAGTAAGAATCTCCTTTTTCTAAGAAGCAATTCTCTACGATTCCAACGGGTATTCCTTCTGGGAAAACGGGACTTAATCCGCTAGTAATGATTGTGTCTCCTGGGTTAATCAATAAGTGTGAAGTTACATCCGTCAGTTGTGCAAAACGGCTATCTTTGCCGTCCCATTGAAGCACAGCAATATAATCATTTTTAGCAAAACGGCAACTCACATGCGTGTGCATGTTGATGATAGGCAAAACAACACTATAGTTCTTTCCTACTGTTTGTACAATACCCACCACTCCATCGGCATTGATAACTCCCTGACCGCGCTGAATACTATCTTTCTCTCCTCTATTAATGGTTAGGTAATTATTCTTATCGGTAGTGGTTATCTGTACTACTTTAGCTGGCAGATAGGAGATGGAAGCATGGGTATATGCCTGTGTTTGCTGGCTAAGCGAATCGCTGTCAGCCTCTTGTAAGGCACTGAGTAAGTTGTGCAATTGAGCATTTTCTCTGGCTAAGTGTTCATTCAGTTCTTTGAGCCCGAAATAGCTTTTAATCTCGTTTACTTGCTCATGTTGCCATGCCACTAATTGGTTGGCTGTGCTAAAAACACTACTACGAGGGTATGCGTTATTTAAAGAAAATAGCAAAAACGCAGCAACTTCCAAGCAAATGAAGACAAGGAAGTTGCCATAACGCAGCAGTATTTTTAACAAGTTCTGCATATAAGACTACTTGCGGGTATTGTTTAACGAATTAAGAAGCCGAAATTGTTCACATTCTTTAATGCCACGCCTGTTCCACGTGCTACGGAGTGCAATGGATCGTCCGCTACATGGAATGGAATAGTAATCTTATCGGTCAATCGTTTAGCTAACCCGTGCAAAAGCGCACCACCACCTGTCAGGTAAATACCACGCTTAACGATATCGGAGTACAATTCAGGAGGAGTAGTTTCCAATGCCTGCAGAATAGCGTGTTCAATCTTGGATACACTCTTTTCCAAACAATGGGATATCTCTTGATAACTAACAGGGATAGACATAGGAAGTGCTGTCACTTTATTTGGACCTACTACTACGAAATCGTCCGGTGCGTCTTCTAATTCCGGCAGGGCTGAACCCACTTGAATTTTGATGCGTTCTGCTGTTGGTTCGTCGATACGAAGGTTGTGCATACGCCCCATATACTCAATGATATCTTGGTTAAAATCGTCACCTGCAATCTTGATAGATTTGTTACTCACTATACCGCCCAAAGAGATAACGGCTATTTCCGTTGTACCACCACCTATATCTACAATCATACATCCTTCTGGGCTCTCTACATCGAGTCCGATACCGATAGCTGCTGCCATAGGCTCAAAAAGCATGTATATGTCTCTACCTCCAGCATGCTCTGAAGAGTCGCGAACAGCACGAATCTCCACTTCTGTAGAACCAGAAGGAATACAAACCACCATACGAATCGATGGAGTGAAAAGACGAGTCTGTTTAGGAATCATCTTAATCATTCCACGAATCATCATCTCGCAAGCGTAGAAATCGGCAATCACACCATTACGGAGCGGACGAACAGTGCGAATCATAGTTCCGCCCTTACCAATCATCATTTGTGCCTTGCGGCCGACAGCAACCATCTTGTTATCTGCCATGGAGATAGCAACTACTGAAGGCTCATCTACCACCACTTTGTCGTCACACATGATGATGGTGTTGGCAGTACCTAAGTCAATAGCAATCTCTTGTGTAAAAGAAAAAAGTCCCATATCTGTATTTAATTTATTGTTTTCGCCCCTATAGTTAACCCTCTCAGTCCGCTTTTATATCATTAACATGTACGAGTGTATAATTTAGGTTACATATTGGATAGCTTTGCAAGAATCCAAAAGGGTATATTTTGGAAATATCGCGCAAAATTACAACTTTTTTTTCACATATGCAAGCGCGCGCGTTTTTTTATTAAAGAAAAAAGAGTGACGACCACATGTCATCACTCTTGCGCTCCCTCTAGGACTTGAACCTAGGACCCCCTGATTAACAGTCAGATGCTCTAACCGACTGAGCTAAGGAAGCATTTTAAAAAAGAACTTAAATTCGCTTCGTTTTCAAAAGCGAGTGCAAAAGTACTGCTTTTTTTTTATATATGCAAGTTTTTTTCAAAAAAAATTCGTATCTTTGCAAAGTTTTTTGATAAATAACCCTATTTTGCTATAAAAACTGCTAAAAATGAAGAAAGTTTTAGGTTTAGGAAATGCTTTGACGGACATCCTTCTGCAAGTGACTGAAGACGATTTACGAGAGCTCGGCTTTCCCAAAGGAAGCATGAATCTTATTTCTATGCAACAAGCCGAGGCGATTCAGTTTCGTTTCGCATCGCTGAGAAAAAGAATGGTCGCCGGAGGTTCCGCCAGTAATACCATCAATTGTATTGCTTCTTTAGGAGGGAAAGCGGCATTTATAGGTAAGATAGGAAATGACGAAGTAGGTGATTTCTATCGGGGAGATATGATTAAAAATGGAGTTAAACCTATTCTTCTCTTATCCAAAACAACTATGTCGGGTTGCTCTATTGTTCTAATCACACCTGATGGCGAGCGCACTTTTGCCACTTATCTCGGTGCTGCGGCTGAATTGTGTGCAGAAGACATACAACGCTCCGCATTTGACGGATATGATGTTTTCCATATAGAGGGATACTTGGTGCAGAACCACGAACTGATAGAAAAATCTATACGCTTGGCAAAGGAAGCAGGTTGTATGGTGTCTTTAGATTTGGCTTCCTATAATGTGATTAATGAAAATCATGAGTTTCTCACTCGCTTGGTAAAGGATTATGTGGATATTGTATTTGCTAACGAAGATGAGTCATATGCATTTACTCATTTGGGTCCTGAGGAATCTGTGTGTGCGATAGCGGAGCAATGTGATATAGCAGTTGTGAAAGTTGGTAAGAACGGCTCTTATGTTAAGTCAGGTGACAAGCAATACCATATAGGTGCAATCACTACCAATTGTACGGATTCCACGGGTGCGGGCGACCTTTTTGCTGGAGGTTTCTTACATGCGTATAGTGATGGCTTTGATATTCGTCGTTGTGCAGAGATTGGTACGATTGCTGCTGGTCGCGTGGTGGAGATAGTGGGCACGAAATTAAGTGATGAGACTTGGGATGAAATCAGACGTATTTGTGCTCTTTACAGAGGATTTATGCAGAAATATAACAATGATTAAATCAGGTATAATATGAAATCAGTTATTTATGTTTTATACGGCCTATACCAGTATCTTATAGTGTGGCCCATTATGGTAGTGCTTACTCTTTTTACGGCAGTTTTCACAATTCTTTTTGTACCTTTTCGCAATGCAGAGTTTGTGCATAAAGTGCAGCAGTTCTGGTCTCGTTCATTCTATCGTTTGATGTTCTTGCCGGTGACAGTGGAGGGATTGGAACATATAAATCCTGGACAGAGTTATGTTTTTGTAAGTAATCACCAATCGATGTTTGATGTATGGCTTATTTATGGTTGGTTGCCTGTAATTTTCAAATGGTTGATGAAGGCGGAGTTGCGTAAGGTACCTTTTGTTGGTATAGCATGTAAGGCGGCTGGGCATATTTTTGTAGATAGAAAGAATCCCAAAGCAGCAATAGAAAGTATGGAGGAGGTAAAGAAGCAGTTGAAGGATGGTGTATGTACAGTTATTTTCCCGGAGGGTACTCGTACGAAGGATGGTCAAGTTGGTCGTTTCAAGCGTGGTGCGTTTCAAATAGCGCTTGATTTGGAGTTACCAATTATTCCTATATCTTTGTCTGGCTGTTATGAAGTATTGCCTAAAGGCGCACCTTTTGTATATCGCCGTCCTGTGCGTATGTATGTGGGTGAACCGATAGATATTACGAAGTTTGAGAATAACAACGAAGCAGTAGAGTTTGTGCGTGCTGCTGTGATTGAAGGTGTAAAGAAATAAAAGTGCAATAATAGATGCTTTTTCGAGAAATAATAGGTCAGGAAGAAATTAAACAACGTTTGCGACAGATAGCCGGAAGCGGCTGTGTTCCTCATGCGCAATTGTTTGTGGGTAAGACGGGAATTGGCAAACTGCAACTCGCCTTGGCTTATGCGCAGTATCTTAATTGTACTCATCGAACAGGAGAGGATAGTTGTGGTGTGTGCCCTACTTGTTTGCAGTTTCAAAAACTGCAACATCCTGACTTACATTTTGCTTTTCCTATTGTCAAAACGGATGCGGGCGACACTTGTGATGCATTCATGGAAAAGTGGCGGTCCATTATTATAGAGAAGCATTATTTTGACCTCAATGATTGGTATAAGGTTTTAGGAGTGGAGACTAAGCAGGGAATGATTTATGAGAAAGAGAGTGCTGAGATACTGCGTAAACTGATTCTAAAACCCTATGGTAATGGTTATAAGATAATGATAATTTGGCAGCCGGAGAAAATGAATGTCACTTGTGCCAACAAACTGCTCAAGTTGTTAGAAGAGCCGCCTGAGCAAACACTGTTCATTTTGGTGAGTGAACATCCGGAGTTATTATTATATACAATTCAATCGCGCGTACAAAAGGTAGCTGTGCCGCAGTTATCCAACGAGCAGATAGAGCAAGCATTATTACAGACAACCGATATAGGCATAGATGAAGCAAAAGACATTGCGCGCATAGCAAATGGGAGTTACTTACTTGCTCGTAAAAAATCCGATGAATCCGAGGAGAATAAACAAGAACTCAATGATTTTATAGCGCTCTTTAGAGATGCGTACACTGTTGGTGTTCTCAAAGACCCAAAGCAAAAATACGAATCATTGAAAAGATTACGAAAATGGACGCTTGAGATGGCTGATGCAAAAGTAGGAAGAGAGAAACAAAAACACTTCCTTCAATATGCACAGCAGCAAGTGAGAGAAAACTATATACGCAATCTCAATCAACCTGAACTCAATTATCAATTGGAACAAGAGAGGCAATTCTCTACGCGTTTCGCTCCGTTTATTCATGATGGTAATGTGGAGCAAATAATGCGCCAGTTAGATTTGGCAGAAAAGCAAATAGAACAGAACGGAAACGCTAAGATTGTATTCTTCGATTTGTGTCTGCAAATGATAGTACTCATTAAGAAACCTCGTACATAAAAACATGATTATATGAAGAAATACACTATTGGAAAACCCCACCAAGAGTTAAGTGCAGCTGCTACTAAGTGCAATTCAGCACACATGCTGCCTGTATGTGACTGGTTGAGTGATCTTCCTGAAAATACTCGACTCACAGACCTGGTGGAGGTGCAGTTTAAAAATACACGAAAGGGCTATTTCCATAACACAGCTAATATACCTCTTGAAAAAGGAGTAAGAGTGATAGTAGAAGCTAATCCCGGAGTTGATTTAGGAGAAGTATCTTTGACAGGTAAACTGGTTGAGTTGCAAATGAAAAAGAATCGCTTAGACACTTCGAGATATGAGGTTCGCCAAGTACTGCGTATTGCTACAGAGGAAGATTTGTGTCGTGCATCGCAGGCGCATGCGCGCGAGCAAGAGACAATGATTAAAGCGCGCCAGTTAGCCAAATCATTGGGATTGGAGATGAAAATAGGAGATGTAGAATATCAAGGCGATGGAACAAAAGCCATATTCTATTACATTGCGGATGGCCGTGTGGACTTCCGACAATTGATTAAAGTATATGCAGAGACATTTCGCATACGCGTAGAGATGAAACAAATCGGTGCTCGTCAAGAAGCAGGACGAATAGGAGGAACAGGACCATGCGGAAGAGAATTATGCTGCTCCACATGGATGATCAATTTTTCTTCGGTAGGAACAGGAGCTGCGAGACTACAAAATATATCCCCCAATCCGCAGAAATTGGCTGGAATGTGTGCTAAACTAAAATGTTGTTTGAATTACGAAGTGCCTGTATATGAAGATGCTGTTAAGACTATGCCATCTAGGCATATTCCCATTGAAACGAAAGATGCCACCTACTATGTATTCAGTACAGATCCTTTAGCAGGGAAAGTAACTTATTCTTCCGATGCGCATATACCTGCCAATCTACAAACTATATCCGCTCGACGTGCTAATGAATTGATAGCGATGAATAAAAGGGGCGAAAAGCCTGACACTTTGGAGGGAATGCGTATGTCGGCAGCGCATGTGGAAATAGGCTATCAGGCAGTGGAACATGATGATGTAACTCGTTTTGATAAAAAACAAGGACATCATGACAGGCACCGCCGTGATAGGAGAGATAGGCATAACAATTATCATAACAGAGATAAAAAATGAAAAAGAATATACTCTTACTATTAGTGGCTGTATTGGTTTCTGCATGTTCAACGGATATGGTCTATAGCCGTTTTGAGCCGATTGTCTATGAAGGTCAAGATATAAAAGGAGTGTCCTATTGGCATAAAGACTCTTTGGTTTCTTTTGAGTATTGCATAAAAGATACGGCGAGTACATACACCATGATAATATATATGCGCCATAATGAGCGTTTTCCTTATCAAAACATGTGGCTTTTTGTTAGCGACTCGATACAATGCGATACCATAGAGTTTTATTTGGCTGACGATAGAGGGAAATGGTTAGGAGACAAGCATAACGGCTTTATCGAAATGCCAGTACTATTTGGTGAAAACAAGCAGTACGCAGATAGCGGAATATATCATATTACTATACAACAAGGGATGAGAGATTCACTTCTCCAAGGAGTAATGGATATAGGATTGGAGATAATAAAGAACGAAGAATAAGTATCAAAATAATGGGTAAGAACAAACTAAAAAAGTTCGCTGAAATGGAGACTTTTAGCAATGTCTTTCAGTGTAACTCACGCGAACTGATAACAGATGAGATTGAGCAGTCGAGTGTGAAAACACTCAACCACCCGATGATAGGACATTGGAGAGATAAGTATTTTCATAATAATAATCCTATTGTCTTGGAATTAGGGTGTGGTAGAGGTGAATACACGGTAGGTTTGGCACAGAAATATCCGGATAAGAATTTCATAGGAGTGGATATCAAGGGAGCGCGTATCTGGGCAGGCGCTAAACAAGCAGAGTTGGCAGGAATGCGAAATGTAGCATTTCTGAGAACGAACATAGAATTTATAACTTCTTTCTTTGCTGCCGGTGAAGTGGATGAGATATGGATTACTTTCTGTGACCCACAGATGCGCAAAGCTACCAAACGGCTCACGAGTACTTTCTTTATGCAGCGGTACCAACAGATAGTAAAACCGAATGGTATCATTCATCTCAAAACAGATAGCCCTTTCCTTTACACATATACAGCTGAAATGCTGCGGCTTAATCCCTATCCTGTTTTGGCAGATACGGATGATTTGTATGCTACAACAATGGACAAAAAGCCGAATGAGTCAGATGAATTGCGTTTAGCGGACGCGCGTGCACTGCAGACGCATTATGAGAAACAATGGTTAGATAGAGGACTTACAATTAAATATTTAGAGTGGCAATTAGTGCCACTCACACAATGGCAGGAGCCAGAGATAGACATCGAGAAAGACTCCTATCGCTCTTATGGTAGAAATTATAACACTTCTAATGTATAAAGATTATGTATCCACAACAAGTAATAGAGGCTTTGAAGCATGTGCGCTATCCAGGGACAGGCAAAGACCTGATAGAGAGCGGAATGCTTGAAGATGATATACGCATCTCGGGGTATGAGGTTAGTTTTTCTCTAATCTTTCAGAAGGACAACGACCCGTTCCTCAAGTCAGTAGTCAAAGCAACGGAAGTGGCTTTGAAGACCTATATTGATGCAAATGTGGTGCCGCATATTCATACCAAGTTCATCAAACAAAACCTATCCCCAGAGTCCACTGCTCCTGCTATTCACGCCAAGCAAGTTATTGCTATTCATAGCGGTAAGGGAGGAGTAGGTAAGTCCACTGTAGCGGCTAACATGGCTGTTGCGCTGGCACAAAAGGGCTTTAGGGTAGGTTTGTTGGATGCCGATATTCATGGTCCATCTATGCCGAAGATGTTCCAATGTGAGGGTTGTCGCCCTGTCTCTGTAGAGGTGGACGGCCGTACGCTGATAGAGCCTATCGAGCAGTATGGCGTGAAGATGCTTTCTATTGGTTTCTTTGTAGATCCTAATCAAGCCGTTATTTGGCGTGGCGGTATGGCTTCTAATGCTATCAAACAATTGATACAAGATGCGCATTGGGGGGAATTGGATTATTTCCTGATAGACCTGCCTCCGGGCACGAGTGATATACATCTGACGCTCATCGCTACGCTGCAGTTGACAGGCGTGGTGGTTGTTACTACGCCACAACCTGTTGCTCTCGTTGATGCCCGCAAAGGTGTAGATATGTTCCGCAACGAGAAAGTGAATATACCTATCCTCGGACTGATAGAGAATATGTCATGGTTCACACCTGCTGAACTACCAGAGAATAAGTATTATATTTTCGGCAAAGAGGGAGGTAAGCGCTTGGCAGAAGAGTTGGATGTGCGTTTATTGGGTCAGATTCCTTTGGTGCAGTCTATCCGCGAGGGAGGAGACGAGGGAATGCCTATCGCTTTGCAAGTGGGATATCCTGGCGCTGCGGCTTTTGAACAAATAGCACAACAACTGATTAATTAGCATGAACGCCACCACCGAATTAGGGACTGCTCCTATCCATAAACTATTATTCAAATACGCCTTGCCCGCCATTATAGCGATGACGGCGAGTTCGCTGTATAATATAGTGGATAGTATCTATATCGGTCATGGTTGTGGTGCGTTGGCATTAGGTGCGCTGACAGTAGCCAAACCATTCATGGATATATGCGCGGCATTTGGCAGTTTGGTAGGCGTAGGGGCTTCTTCATTACTGGCTATTTATTTAGGGGAACGCGATTATGACAAGGCGAATAAGGTATTGGGTAATGTGATAGTGCTCAATATCATTCTCTCTACATTAGTGATGGTAGTGGGCTTAATATGGTTAGACCCTATTCTGATGGCTTTTGGTGCGAGTGAGGATACATTGGGTTATGCGCATGACTACATAGAGATTATCCTCTTTGGTAATGTGCTGACACATATCTATTTCGGACTGAATAGTATGCTTCGCTCGGCAGGTCATCCTCGTTTCTCTATGGTGGCCACTATTGTGGCTGTAACCATCAATATTATCCTTGACCCTATTTTTATCTTCGGTTTAGGAATGGGAGTTCGCGGTGCTGCATTGGCAACGGTATTGAGCCAAGCCGTGGCAGTAGTATGGCAGTTGACAAAATTCCTTAATAAGGATGAGTTGGTTCGTTTTCACCGGGGCATATGGATGCTTGATAAGCACATCACCAAGCGTTCTTTGGCAATAGGTCTCTCGCCTTTCTTGTATAATATAGCGCATTGCTTTGTGGTGATTATCATCAATAATCAGTTAAAGAACTACGGTGGTGATTTAGCTATTGCATCCTATGGTGTCATCAATCGTATAGTGTTTGTGTTTGCGATGATTATCATGGGTCTGAACCAAGGTATGCAACCTATCACGGGATATAACTATGGTGCGAAGCAGTACGACCGAATGCTTCGTTCGTTCTACCTCACATGCCTGTATGCAACGGCAGTGATGGCGATAATCTTTGTATTAGGAGAGTGTTTTCCGATGCAGTTGACCCAGATTTTCACGGACGATATCAGTCTAATAAATCAGACCATAACACCTATGCGTATTATCTGCAGTACGATGTTAATCATCGGTTTTCAAATGGTGGCGGGTAACTTCTTCACTTCAATAGGTATGGCTGGTAAGTCTATTTTCTTGAGCATGACACGCCAAGTGCTCTATCTAATTCCGCTACTCTTATTCGTGCCCTTATTATTTGAAAATCCTGTATTAGGTGTGTGGTGGGCTATTCCAATAAGCGATACCATGGCGGCCATCACGGCAGCCATCATGTTAGGTATAAGTATTAAGCATTTCCGTGGTTTGATAAACGAGCAAGAGGCATGGAAAGTGACATGTCCGCCCGAACCCGATTAACGAATTATTTTATAACTGCCCTGCTTCGACAAGATTGATGACGCGTTCCACTATCTTATCTTTATCGGCCGCGTCGTACTCTTCTTTGAGGTCATTCTTGAATAATTTGGCAATGAACTGCCAGAAGTTAGCGCTCGCTTTGCCTCTATATTGCTTGATGAGTTCGTAGCTCGTTCGGTCTGTTTCTCTATCCATCAGTTTCATGAGCATCATTCCTTGGCTGGCATACATTCCTCGGAAGTCTTTCTCGTATTTCTTGAAGAGGTATTTCTCGTAGCTCCGCCACCATTTCTTGCGACTTTTCTTATCGGGCAGTTTGGCTAATTCGGCATCCGCGTACGCCATGTCTTTGGTAATCATCTTGGCGTATGGGAGTGTTTTTTTTACATCGCGCACTGTCTTCCAATAGAACCGTTCTTGCCGTTTGTTTTTGAATCGCATAGGTGGGTACACCCACACATCGTGCAGCCATGCCATGTATAGTGTGTCTCCGTTCTCAATGCGTATCATACAAGAGTCCACATACGCATTGGCAGCGAGCATATTCGTGCTCACTACCAATAGTACTATGAGGTATAGTATTTTTTTCATGTACCTCGTGTGGTATGCGGTTTCCCGCTGTGTTGCTTAATAACTGAGTGCGAATACTACTCGTCCTGCACTTGGTTTGCCTGTCACCATGCATACAAGTCGGAGGCCAAGCGGTCTTAGGAAGACAACCAA
>JAZNQB010000019.1:0-2130 GCA_045589995.1 Paludibacteraceae bacterium | reverse complement strand
AACCGACTGCTCAGGGCGGTTGATACGGTCTATCTTGATGTCAAAATAATCATTGATTACATATCCGCCGGCTGCAATAAGAATAGTGCCAAAACCTATGAGCAGCAGCAGGTACCAAGGGAGTTGCTCGCCAAAAGCGGCTTTGTCCAGAATAGGAACAACCACCCATTTCTCCATCAGGTATATCAGTGCACCTAAAAAGAGCAGATTACTCCATCTGATTAAGCGTAATATATTGTTTATCTTTTCCATTTTGATTATCAATCAATCTTTAGCACTACGCCTCGCCATGCGGGAAGGGTTAACTTGATAGGCTCGTTGGCGATGAACTGTATAGGGTATTGCTCACCCCGGAGCAGGTCTGTAGCTGTCGTCTTTTGCTTCTCGTCTATGCCCAGATAAACAAAAGCGTCATTAGGAATGCGTACATGCATCTTCTGCTCGCGGTCATGGAAATTGGCGATGATAAGCAATGTCTCCTCGTTCTTGTGGCGAAGGAAGGCAAACTGCTCGTGCTTGTTAAATCCTTCTCCTTGTGCGTAGGTGATGTCGTACATCAGTCCGTTCTGGATAGCTTGGCTATCACGCGCCAGTGTGAGAAGACTCTGATAGAAAGTGCGTAGCTCGCGTTGCTCCTCGCTCAAAAGGGCACCGTCGTACTTGCCTTTGTTTGCCCATGCCTGAATACTCTTCACTCCCCAATAATCGAAGATAGTGGTTCTGCCGTCTATGCCGGAGAAACCTTCCATATCCATACCGCGCTCACCTAACTCCTGTCCCATGTATATCATCACAGGACACTGATTGAGAGTGGCTGCTACTATCATAGCAGGCTCGGCACAACTGCCATTCCCGCAGAAGAAACCGCTGGCTATACGCTGCTCATCATGGTTCTCAAGGAAATAGAGCATGTGGTTCAGACGCTCTCCACTATGTTGCATCCATTGGTTTGTGATACCTTCCACTGGCCAGTTCTTGCTGGTCACGCCTCGCAGATAGTCGTACATACCCACTTTGTCGTACAGGTAGTCAAAACCGGCTGCAATGTATGCGTCATAGCGCCCCGGGTCATAACATTCGCCTATAATGAGGAAATCGGGATATTCCTTTTTCACTTTGGCAATAGCCCATTGGAAGAACTCTACCGGCACCATCTCTGCCATGTCCACGCGTACACCGTCTATCTGCTTGCCTGCCCAGAAGAGGAGGATCTCAGCCATCTTTTTCCATGTAGAAGGGATGGGGAAGAACTGTTTCTCTCCGCCTCCTTGGTAGTAAATGCCATAGTTCAGTTTGACTGTCTCATACCAATCGTTCACGCTCGGGTGACTGGTAAAGCAGTCATTGCCTGTCACTTTGGCTGGGTTCTCTTGATAGCCTTGCAGGTCGCGGTCCATGGTCAGTCGCTCACCGGGGATGTAATAGAAGTTGTTCAGCGGTGAGAACGCCCATTCAGGATGATCTCCCTCGCCTAAATCTTCTACCCCGGCGGGCTTCTGTGTACTGTGGTACTCCCGTGCCACATGGTTAGGCACGAAATCAATCAGTACCTTCATCCCTGCTGCGTGGGTGCGTGCCACTAATTGCTCAAACTCCTCCATGCGTTTCTCTTCGTCCACAGCAAGGTCGGGATTGATGTCGTAGTAATCGGTGATGGCATAAGGTGAACCTGCCTTACCTTTGGTGATGGCTGGGCTGTTATGCTCGGCAGTGGCATGACGGATGATACCTGTATACCAGATATGTGTCGCGCCTAAGTCCGAGAGAGAATGGAGGGCCTGTTCGTTGATATCCACCAACTTGCCGCAACCGTTCTCTTCTTTGCTGCCGTTATGTTTGCGCGTCTCGTTGAAATTAGCAAACAAACGGGGGATTATTTGATAAATAATTGGTTTCTTCATTTAAATACAATATCACGCCTAATAATCTTATTAGTCCCATTAGTCCCATTGGTCCAATATTACCCACCGCGCATTATACCAATGCGGCGGTGTCGCTGGCAATCATCAATTCTTCATCGGTAGGGATGACGCAGATAGTCACTTTAGATGAAGGAGTAGAGATGACTCTTTCCTCACCGCGCACATTATTAGCTGTTTCGTCTAATTCGGCGCCTATATAACTAAATCC
>JAZNQB010000018.1:0-5359 GCA_045589995.1 Paludibacteraceae bacterium | reverse complement strand
TATTCAAGATAGCACCTTTTGCATCATTGCCATAAGGACGAGAAGAAGCATACGCCATACCGATGATGATGTAGCAACGACCTTGTCCCTCTGTCTTACCCATCTCATTGAGGGTAGCGATAGAAGCCAACGCGTACTTGCGCGCAGATGGATAATCCTTGGTATTAGCGAAGCAATATACTGCTACATTGTATTGATAATCAGCTACATCTTGCATTGCGTTCTCGGCTTTAGCCAACTCGATAGCTTGATTATAGTATGCGATAGCTGTTTCATACTCGCCTTTCTTTGCGGACATTGATGCACATCCGGCTGCTGACTCTTGTGTAGGTTGAAGTTTGTGAGCTGCCTCGCATGCAGCGAAATACACCTCCGATTCGGTGCAGCGCACGCGCTTATACAACTTAGCTATTTTCTGCAGCATATCCAAATTGCTTATATTTGCACTTACCACTGCAGCATATATTTCGTCTAATTTTGAGCAGTCAGCCGCACCTGAGATAGCGAAGATATTATCCACATAATCTTTCTGTTTGGCAGCTACAGCAGCGTTCTTATTGGCTGGATTTGCAGCTTGCTCAGCCAAGTGATTACTTACCATTTCGTAATCTGCGATAAACTGCTCTGCATTGCCATTCTGCTTATAGAGGTCATACGATACATCTACCAACTTAACAAGGTTCATAATCTTACTTTGCGCACCCATTCCTACAACGGATTTCTGAAGGCAGTCGTATGCTTCTACTAATTTTGTATTGCCATAGAAATCCAAGTATGCCATACCTTTCTCGCCTAAGATATATGCCGTAGGATATTTAGGATCATTACCGAAGAAACGGATACGTTTGTCTTGCATCTCAACTGCCAAGTTAGCCAAGCGCTCTTTCTCGCCCTCGTCGGTAGTAGCTTTGTATAATGCCTCCACAATTTTTGCACCATCTGTATAGATGATTTTATTTGCGTTAGGACAAGTAGTATATACTTCCCACCAAGGACCATATGCGTCTGCATATTGCTTGTTTTTTACCGATTCGTGGAAAAGTGACACATTGATTACACATTCCTCTGTTATAGTGGGTTCTGGTTCTTCCACTACTGCAGGTGCTTTGGCCACTTTCTTCTCTGTCATTACTGCTTGGGCAGCCAACTCTTTTTTCTTTAGTTTTTGTGCACTTATCATAGCTGGTACGAGTGCAACAAGTACTAATGTAAATAGATGTTTGATGTTCATAACTGTTTTTGGATTTATTATTTTTCTGTTTTGGTGTTTATTATTATTTATTAGATAGCATTGTTTTTTTCGTGGCAACAATCATGCCAAAGCATTATAATTTGCGTTTAAAGAACCAATTCTCAGCGATAGAAGCCCCTATTGTGAAGCGCAAAGAATTATCTTCTAAACCTTTTTTATTTCCACGATGTGTATATTCGATAGTAGTATTAATTATTGTACCTATCGTGTGTAATGGAAAACCAATACCGATAGATGCTGACACGCGCTTAGCGCCTATACTCGCCAAATATTCATCTTGCACATTCACACCTAATCGCCACATCATTCGTTCCACATACTTCCGTCCGTTAGCATTATGGCGATACTCAATACCCATTGCATAGCGATTATGGTCTTGCAATCCATTCTTCCAACCTTCCAGCCCATTATAGAGCGCAGATGCCATGGCCTGATGTTCGTAGTCAAAACCAATTGTTAATCGGTTGCCCCAAGTATAACTTGCACCCACGCCATAGACCATTGGTAATTGCCATCCTTCTTTGTAAATAGGTATGGTATCTTCCGTCTGGGTCTCTAATAACACATAAGTGCTATTGAGTTTCATCTTGTTCTCAAAGATAGCACCCACAGCAAACGAATGTTTTTCCCATGCATGGAATAACTGTGCGCCATAACGGAAACGCACACTGCTCACATTCAGTATCTCGTCTTGATATACACTGTTCGTTCCAGCTTCTGTAAAACTCAAAGTGCGCATACGACTCAAATCACCCCACATATAATACACATTAGCGCCTAACGCGAACCAGTTACATATATTGAAACTCAAACCGCCATACACTTCACTAATATTACCATCACCCGTATATGACATCGTGTAATGATACCCTCCTATTGAATCTTGAAGCGAGATATCATATCCTACCGAACTATAAGGTTGCACACCTACAGACATAGCCACCCATTTTTTCCATAATGGTATTTGAAAGGTGAGGTATTCAAGATTACCATTCGCCTTATTCTTCATTCCGCTTGCATCTTCATAACGACTCCAAGAAGCGCTGGCTGCCACATCCATCATAAATGTAAGCGTGTCGCATGATGTGTACGATGCAGGTTGAGCGGAGCAGATAACTCTATTGTTGCGCATACCCACGCCCACTCCGCCCATAGCACGATAGGCTGTAGGTACATTCTCATTCAAATCGCCATACGCATAGCGCGAAAAAGGCGAAGAAGTCATATTCTGCCCTGTTACTGTAGTACTAATGGTCAGTACTACTATTACAAAAAATGCAAGTATGTATCGTTTGCTCATATAGTTTTATTAGTCAACTTGGTCTTAGTTCTTTTTATTGAAGACCAGAATAGTATTCAGTCCTATTAGCACTAAGTGCTTCTCGTGATGTATTTCTCGTTTTTCCGTTCTTGAAGCGCGCGTATTGTGTAGAATATAAGGCGCGTTACCGCCTGTAAGGTAAGTCTGGAAATGAGGTGTCTTTTCGCGAAGCGTGCGCATATAACCTTTCACTTCATATGCCACACCACGCACTACACCAGCTGAGATGGCATCACGCGTGTTCTTACCAAATAGGGGGATCAGCTCATTCTCATCAACATCCACTAAAGGGAGTTTCTTGGTCATACGCTGAAGCATAGTGAAACGCATCTTTAACCCAGGAGCAATGTTACCCCCAATATACTCACCCTTATCAGACACATAATCGTAGGTAATAGCAGAACCAGCATCTATAATTAGCAGATTCTCATTAGGGCACAAACGCTGTGCGCCCACTGCTGCTGCCAAACGGTCCTGACCTAATGTCTCCGGCGTATCGTATCCATTGCGGATAGGAATAGGTGTATTGTGGTCAAACAACACAAAATGCTGTGATAGCTTTGCTAATGCATTCACAATCGCAGGCTCTATATTGATAACAGAACTGATGATGGAGTCCGTTATCTCATAGAGAGAAAAGAGACGCTCCACATCGGAAGAAGAGAAAGTCTTATAGATAAAATGGTGAATTATCTTCCCCTCATCCGTCATAAGCGCCACTTTTGTGCGGCTGTTACCTTGGTCTATACACAGATTCATACCACCCTTAATCTACCATGTTCGTGTATAAAAAACGCTTAATGGACTTCTTTGGAGTCTTCTCAAACTCATTCGGGTATAGTTTCACAATAGCTATCTGCTCGTAGGCCGCCAACTCAGAGTTCACTTGTTTACGCGCTTCCTCCATCTGTTCTACCAATTGTTCAGCAGTCATACCACTCGCATCTACCTCATTATAATCAGGACATACCAAGGCCACCAAACGGTTATCTTTGTGTTGAAGAACCAACGACTCAAGCACATAAGGCATATTATTCAACTTCGCCTCTATTTCCTCTGGATAGATATTTTGTCCGCTTGGTCCCAAGAGCATCGTCTTGCTACGTCCCTTGATATAGAGAAAACCATCTTCATCTATCAATCCTAAATCACCCGTACGAAGCCAACCATCTTTGGTAAAACTTTCTTTGGTTGCTTTCGAGTTTTTGTAATATCCAGTCATCGTATTCTCACCTTTCGTCACTATCTCACCTATTCCATCCGCATTGGGTGAAAGTATCTTAACATCCATTATTCCTGCCAATGGTTTACCGCACGAATAAATTCTACTTTCTTCATAAGGTGTAAAACTGATAAGAGGAGCACATTCTGTCATTCCATATCCGACGGACATTGGGAATTTTATTCTGCGTAGAAATGCTTCCACTTCTGGATTGAGCGGCGCACCACCAATAATAATCTGTTTGAATTCACCACCGAAAGCTTGTACTAACTGTTCGCGTATCTTAGCGCACACTATCTCATCCAAGAAAGGCACTTTCAACACCCAACTCACAGGTGGTTTTTGGATTTGAGGAACAATCATCTTTTTGTAAATCTTCTCCAAAATAAGTGGAACAGACAAGATAATCGTTGGTTTTACCTCCGCAAACGCTTTGAGCAATATCTTTGGCGATGGTGTTCTGCCTATCAACCATGTATGACCACCTGCCGCCAGGCATCCCAAGAAATCAAATGCACATCCATATGCGTGCGCTAAAGGCAAGAATGCCACATGGCGGCAACCGGGATATACTAATTGTGTCTCAAACGCATAGCGTAGATTACCTGCCAAACCATTGAGCGGCATGATAACCCCCTTGCTAAATCCGGTAGTACCGCTCGTGTAGTTAATACTCGCTATCTTGTCATTCGAGCGCTCGTCATAGCGCACATCGTCCGCACTGTAACCATTCGGATAACGGCTATTGAATAACTCATTTATCGTTTGTATATTAATGCGCTTAGGATCTAAGGTTAATGAGATAGGATGCCAGTCATTCAAACTAATCACAGCCATTACATCAGGTATCTGCTCTAAGTCAATCCCCTCCCAATTAATATCGCTTATGAATAGCAGTTTGGACTCCGAGTGATTGACAATATGAATAGCATCATTCGCCTTAAAATCTTGTAAAATAGGCACTATAATTGCACCATAAGTAACTGCAGCCAAATAAACCGTCACCCAGTTACTATTATTCTTACCCATCACCGCTATCTTGTCATCTTTTTGAATACCACATTCCTCAAAAAGAATATGCAGTTTAGCTATCGTGGTCGCCAGTTGACCATAGGTTAGAGTGACATGAGTACCATAATCCGTAACAGCCTCTAAATTCCAATTATTACGAAACGAACGCTCGTAATATTTTACAAAATTATATTTCTCGTCTGTCATCATAATCATTTCATTCTTACACACTTTTAACGCTTTACAACTCGAGCTTTATATATGCTATCTACCACATACTCGCTATTGCCGCGCCAAGGCAAAGTGCCAAGATAACGCTTCCAATGCAATTTAACACCCTCGCTGGACATCTCATTCAGTTGGGTTGCCACCGCCTCGCTCTCGACAGAGAATTTAAACTCATTAGACTGAATTGTTCCTTGAGCTCCCTTGATAGACTTAACACCCGTCTGAATCATCTTACCCTCATAGGTCTTAAATAAAAAACCTTCCTTTTGGAAATAATTGATATCTCCTTCATTCACACCTTCGCTATACACAAAGAAGAACTTAA
>JAZNQB010000017.1:0-12062 GCA_045589995.1 Paludibacteraceae bacterium | reverse complement strand
GTTAACACCATAGGATAACCATAACATACCCATAGGATAACCATAAGATAATACGCCAAACAGTGCGTTTTCACACTTTATAATATATATACTATAGTATATATACTTTTTATTAGCAAAAATTGTAAGAAATGAGTTCTACATGCCGCATTTATGCAAGCATAATAGGCTTATTGTTCCTTATAATAAAAAAAAGGTTCTTTTTTTGAGATTTTTATAATTTGTTTGCATATGGCATAATTTTTGTAGTTATTATCAAGATAATAAAAAGAATAACACATATGCGATTATATAATACACTACTTTTTTTGTTTTGCAGCATACTCAGTGCCTTCGCTACCACCTACGAAGGACGCGTGGTGGATACACACGGACGAGCTATACCCTATGCTACCGTCTATCCAGAAACACAACCTGAGTTAGGTACTGCCACCAATAATGATGGGCATTTCTCTTTTAATGCCATTTTGACAGACGAAAGCACTATCATCATCAGTTTTATTGGTTATGAGAAGAAAAGTGTCAAAGCCCGCTTTCTCACAAACAACGATTCTATCCCTACTATCATCATTGAGGAGCAACCAATTGCATTAGAAGAGACTGTTGTGGCTGCTAAAGCAAGCAAACAACGCAATAAACGCAAGCAGATGGCTGCGCTATTGCATAGCGTGTATGTGCAATTAGAGAAGGAATTTGCGGACGAAGCCAGCCAATACAAGGTTGTTAGCGATGTTCGCATGCAAAGCGCAGGCGAAACATGGGGTATGGAGCAGATGATAGCTAATATCGTTGTATTGCCAGAGGAAGGTAAGGAGGGACGCGATTCTATACAATTTCAGGGTTTAACCTGCAAGCGTATTTTTGATGCACAGAAGCGCGCTCAAGCCGATTCAATCTTGGCAGGTAATAGTATAGAAAGGCTTGAGAAAAATAGCAAGGAGAAGTTTATGCGCAGAGCCGTTAATGCTGTCGATTCAGGTGTGGTGGTTCATCGCACACTCTTCGGTATGGGAAATATGCGGTATGACTTTGAACAAACAATGAGTGATTTGCGGCATTGGAAAGTCTCTAATGAGTCAGAAGGCGAAACAGTGCTGACCCATACACAAAAAATAAACAAGTACCTTGGATGCTTCAAAATGACCATTAGTAGGCACTATATAATAGATTCCTACACTTATGCTGTCAAACGATTTTCAGAGCATGCAGAAGTTAAAATTACTATTCCTTTCGGTGTCAAACTAAATGATGACCAATTACTACTGCTCAATTTGATTAATATGGACGAGGGACAGATAGAGAAATTCCGCTTGTGCAAGATGCGTGGAAAAGTGGACTTTAATACCATTTACCAGCGCCGCGAGGGACATGTATATCCTTTGGAAAAAAACATGGTAGCGAAAATGTTCATTATCGGCAGCAAGGACATGGAAATACCTATTTATGTAAAAGCCACCCAGCGCGTAACAGATTTACAGACAAAAGATGTAAAGGCTTTGAAAAAAAATGAGATTACTACGCGCGTAGCACGAGAAATTGTAGAAATTTATTAAAATGCTTGCATAATCCCAAAAAAAGTAGTACCTTTGCACGCGATTTCAAAATGCGGTATTAGCACATCGGTAGTGCATCGGCTTCCCAAGCCGAGGAGGTGGGTTCGACTCCCATATACCGCTCTTCATAGAATGAGTGAAGTAGGTCGGTCTATCGCGTCGATGACGAGGAAAGTCCGGGCAGCACAGAGCACTATAGCGGTTAACGGCCGTCAGGCAGAAATGTTTGGTCACTGCTACAGAGACGAGTAATGTGAAACGAGCATACTATAGGCTGCAATTCCATGTAAACCAACGATTGAGCGTTGCTCGCGCGAGTTGGAGGGTAGGAAGCGAGAGAAGCATATGGTAACATATTGCTCGAGATTAATGATAGACGCCCGAAAGGGTACAGAACCCGGCTTATAGACCTACTACTCTTTTTCTAGTAACGAATTAAGGAGTTAATCGGACCGCTGCGCGGGTGTAAGGTGTAAGGTGTAGGCTCTTGACTTTTGACTCTAGTAGATAATAAAAAAAATATAATAACATGAAAAAGACATTTACAATCTTCAGTATTCTTTTGCTGTCCATCACATGTTTGAATGCAGCTCCTAAGATTGAGCGCGTAGAACCGCTATGCTGGTGGACGGAAATGCACACACCTCTTACCCTACTCTTCCACGGAGAGGATTTATGCGATGCAACGGTTACCATACAAAAACTGAATAACAATCGCCCTATGCGTGGCGAGTGTACAGGTTTGGTGGCTACTGGTCAACACAACGCCGAGTCCCCTAATTACCTCTTCGTAGATATGGAGGTTAATCAACCTGGTACCTACCGTATCACACTACAAAAAGGCAAAAAGAAAGCAAGTTATGACTATACCATCTCCGAGCGCAGACCTGGAAGCAGAGAACGCCAAGGATTTACTACTGCCGATGTGGTTTATCTGATCATGTCCGACCGCTTTGTAGATGGAGATCCAAGCAATAACTCCACAAAGGACACCAAAGAGAAAGCTGATAAGAACAATATTCACGGCCGTTTTGGTGGTGATATTCAAGGTATCATCAACTCGCTTGACCATATTAGTCAATTAGGTGCAACCGCTATTTGGCCTACTCCACTCCTTGGTGATAATGAGGCGCAATGGTCTTATCATGGTTATGCTTGCTCAGACTATTATCACATAGACCCACGCTTTGGTAGCAATGAGTTATACTGCCAAATGGTGGAGAAAGCACACGAGAAAGGAATAAAAATCATCATGGACATGGTTCCAAACCATTGCGGTTCTACCCACTGGTGGATGGCTGACCTGCCATACAAAGATTGGATAAACCAATTCGACAACTTCACCAACACTCATAATTGTTTCTCTGCTAATTACGACATCAACGCATCGGAATACGACCGTCTGCTGAGTAATCGTGGATGGTTTGACAGACCAATGCCTGATATGAACTTAGAGAACAAAGACCTATTGAAATACTTCCAACAATGGGCAATCTGGTGGGTTGAATACGCCAATATAGACGGTATGCGCGTGGATACTTATCCTTATATAGAGAAAGTTCCAGCCAGTGAGTGGTTGGCCGCTATCCGCGCTGAATATCCAAACTTTAACATTGTAGGTGAATGTTGGACGCGCCCAGCACCAGCAGTTGCATACTGGCAATCCGGAGCCGATAATTTTGACGGATTTGATTCTAACTTACCTACTGTAATGGACTTCCCCGTAGAAGAAGCTATTCGCCAAGCATTAGAGACCGATGGTAAGAATTGGGGTGGCGGACTGACAAAAGTATATGATGCTGTCACTATGGATTATCTCTATGCGGATGTGAATAAGTTATTCACTTTCCTTGGTAACCACGACATGGCTCGTTTTGTAGATATAGTAAAAGACAAAGACCCTCGCCGTGTTAAGATAGGAAATGTATTACTCGCAACAATGCGTGGTATTCCACAACTTTTCTATGGCGATGAGTATGCTATGACTGCTCCTGAAGATCCCAATTCTCATTCTCACTTGCGTATGCCATTACCTCTTGGTGACCAAGTAACCAAAGAGCAACAAGAGATGTATGATTTCCAATCAGCACTCTTCCAATGGCGCAAGAAAGAGCCTGTGCTGCATACTGGTCGCACCATGCATTTCCTGAGCCGCGATAATACCTATGGTTTCTTCCGCTATAATGACAACGAGGCTGTATTCGTCTTCGCCAATGCAGCAGAGGAAGCACGCACCATCCCTACTGCTAACTACAAGGAGATCACCAGCAAATACAACACAGTAGGTATCAATCCGCTCACAGGCGAGACCATCGACCTGAGCAAAACAGATATCACAGTACCAGCATTGAGTACGCTGATAGTTAAATTGACTAAGTAATCTAGAATGCTAGATATCTAGGTTTCTAGTAAAAGAAATGAAAAAAGAAACAATACATACAAAGGCGTGTCCGCGATGCGGCGCGCCTTTTGTTTGTAGGCCCGATAATCCATCTATCTGCCAATGTGCAGGAGTGGTATTGAATGAAAATGCGCGCGCATACTTGCGCACGCATTATAAGGATTGCCTATGTAGGCGATGCTTGGAAGAGATTGCTGAATTTAGGTTTTAGAATTATTCTAATCGAGAGGCGTAGTGCAGATGAGATGTGGTGTCATTATACAGAATAGCAATCAAATCAGCTAAAATCTCATTCGGGTACACCACCCCACGCTCCCAGAAATTATTCGCTCCTGTCTCCGTCTGCTGCTTATACCAGTTATATACCCTTTTATTCTTATAGGCAGCAAACCAAGTATGCTTTTCATCCATGTTAGCCAATTCTTCTAATGAATAAGCAGAAGCTCCAATCCACACATTAGCTTCATTAAAGTAATAAAGCACATCTTCTATTGTCAAGGGAATAGATGTCCATCTTTTATCTTCGTACAAAGGGTAATCCGCCTTGGCATCTTTGAATAACTGTGCTAAATAACTCTCTCCTCCTGGCACATACCAAGTACCTCGAAAATTACCTCCTGTCATGATAGAAGTATGCGCGCTTGCGTTATTATTATCTACTTTTTGTGCTAATTGCAAGTACTTGGTTTCAATTGATTGAAATATAGAATCCGCTTTTTCTCTTTGTCCCACCAATGCTCCTATTACGCGTATCCATTCAGCTCGCGCTAATGGATGTGTTTCTTGCCATTCATTGATATAAAGTACAGGGACTTCAAGTTTCTCCAATCGCTCCACTTCCACATTATTTGTTTGCCCATAATGAACAGCCAATAGTAGGTCCAAATCAGCTCTTAGTATTTGTTCTGTATTGGGTTGTATGGCATCGCCAATGTTTATTTCGGTGCCTTTTAGTGGCGTATATATCAGTTCGGGATTGCAGACTGCTACTACCTTTTCCTTAGATTCGAGCGCGTCAATAAATCCTATTTGCACGGCGCTCATAGTACCTAATCGCTGTAATGGTTCGCGAATGAGCATTTTGGTGTATGGCTGAAAGACTTCGACCAGTAATCCCTCCTCCGTAGGTGTTATTTGAAATCCCGTAGCGTACTTATTTCCATCAGGCAAGGCGTTGTGCTTAGCTGGATGCGGTTGACACCCAACTAAACACAACAAACACAAAATCAAAATCAAAACTTGCCTCATCGGTTATTTAGAGCCTAAGTTATCTATGCAGAAATAGGCAGGAGTAGTCATGCCATATGCATTGCTCTTACCTCCTGAGAGGGTGAAAGCTATTTCGTCCACTTCTCCTAACGAACTCATATCCACATAGGTCCAGTCCGCTACATAGTTCTTGCCTTGTGCCAAGTAGAACTCAACGGTACCCACAGGAGTACCATTGCGTAATCCTTGAATAGAAAGCAAGAAATAGTCATTGTTTGTGAATGGTTCTGGCACCATGCTATCGCCATGCTTGATGGCATCCACTACCCATGTGGTATTGCATACATACATGCCTGGGATGACGGCTGGTGTTTTCAGTCTTATCTTATCGTAACCTTCATACGAGCCTGTCCAAACGATATAGTTCTTACCTTGATAGGCTCCGCCAGCTGCAGACTTATAGGCGTCGGTGTGATAGGCATAGGTATTATCCGTTTGGTTGGATACCACATTGCCGAAATAATAGACGCCGTATTCGCCGTAATCTTGTACTTCCTGCTGGAAGATAAAGTTACCGCTTTCGAATGTACCACTTGCATTCAATACAGCGATTGATTCCAAGGAGTCAGGCGCAATAGATGATTCTTCGAAGGTAGCTACAAATGAATCTTCTTCCTCATAGGTAGGTTGGCATGCCACGAAAGCTGCCAATAATGGGATTAAAAAAAGTTTTGTTTTCATTGTTATAAGAATTAATTGATTATAGGTTTATTGTGCATGGAGATCAACGGCGCCAGTTATCTCTGTGCTCAATTCACCTGTTTGTGTATATGTCTCTTGTACAGCCGTATAGACGCGTACGAAATCTATTTGCTGGAGTGTGACCGGTATTCCATTCGTATCCACAGCCCATGAGAGGTCAAAAGAGGTGGCTTCTATGTCCGTATTGGGTTGGTTATCCGCATATCCCCATTCCAATAAGCGCTGTACATACTTACCATTTATTTGCGTGGTGATAGGCGCTAATAATGCTCCATGGAATGTGATAGAATCGGCTTTGACCCATTGAGGATAATACGGTTGTGTATGGAATGGATTGCGTATGGTGTCTTGTGCACGAGTGTAAGTATAAGTATGGTGGTGTATGGTGGATGGATGGGAGTACATAGCTCCTTTCAGTTCGTACCATGTATCGTCGGGCAATCCATTGGTATTCTCATCCACGCTCACCATCACTATTCCTGGTTCGCTTCCTCCATATTCGCTATTTCCGCTCATACGGAAAGCGTTTCCGCGTATTTGTATATCTTTTCCCTCCATATTGCGTACGGGGTGGTCAAAGCCAAAGACGATATATCCTCCCCACCCTCCTAAAGTAACTGTTCCGCCAGCGTTATGGGCTATGGCTTGCTCACATTTGCGGCACATGGCTTGCGCGTCATCTCCTATTTCATACTTAGGCATGGTATTGACAAATTGGCCCATAGCAGGTTGGTATTCATATACTCGATGTATATAGGGCGAAGTGGTGGTTGTATCGGTAGGATGTGTGTCGCCTTGCAGGTTATACTCTCCTGCTACGCGGCATAAATGGCCAGGTATGTCTCCTGTCTTGGCATACCATCGCTCTGCGCCATCATATGCGTAGCAATACAATAGGCCTGACGACACATAATTCTTTGCGTCCGTGACATACAAGGCGTCTGGTGTGGCCAATAAGGCATATGGGTTTTCGTAATCAGTCAGAGAGATGGATGTATTTTGGATGGTATAATCGATAGTGGAGATGGTGAGCAATTGTTTATTGGTCTTATCGATGACATACGCGGAATGATCTAAGATAGAAATATTAGAGCAATGGATGGGAATGCGATGTATGATTTGCTCGTTGTGCAGAACAACTATTTGCGCATTTTGATTGGTATTATCTCCTTGGCAGCACACCCATATTTTGCCTGTATTATCCATGCGTATGCGTGTGGGATTGAGTCCAACAGGTATCTGCTTTATCTCCGTCATAGAATGTATATCAACGACAGAAATGGTGGAGTCGTATTGATTGACGAGGTATCCTCCTGAATTGCAGACATATAATTTATTATTTGATAGGCACATTTCGTCTGGCTGGTGTCCCACTTTCACTTCTCGTTTTATCTGTAATGTGGCTGTATCCACTTCATATACAGCACCTAATAATTCAGGGTCAGCAATAGAGCCCACATAGGCACTCACATACATCTTATCACCATGAAAAGCCATATAGCGGCAGTTAGGTATATTGATTTGCCCTATATGTCGTGCTTGTAGGTCCATCACTTCCACTTTATGGGAGCAGTTGATAACGGCATAGAGTCGGTGTCCATATTGCTGTAGGTCATTTCCCACATCTCCTAATTCCTTCATTTGGTGCGGGTTTTGTCCTCCGTACCAATTACTATAATAGTCGCCTGTATGGAGATTGATATAATCAAGTCGGGCTTTATTGGAACCCATATTTCCCTCGCAAAGGATATATAATCCTCCTTCGCGCACTTCATTCGTTACCTTGTCACCCAAGGTAGGATAGATGATTTCATCTCCGCGGCATGAGGTACAAAGTACCATGTACAAAGTACAAAGTACAAGCCCCAAAACCATGAGCTTATTTTTTAATATATAAAAGTGAGCGTGCATCGTATATTTTGTTTGGGCATCGGATAGTTTTGTATTACTTCGTAATCCTGTCCGAGCAAGTTATTGATTTCTATGTTTGCTTTGAGCATATATGCTTGAATATTCCATTCTCCGTATAGTGATAAATCGTGTGTGTACCATGGTTGGACATAGTTGTAAATAGTATTCTCCTGCTGACTATAGCGCTCTCCTACATAGATGAATGAGTAGTTACATCCATAATGGTCGCCTCGTTTGCTTTCCCAATCCAATCCGACGACAGCACTTCCGCTATGCAAAGGGATATATGGTATTTGATGTGTATAATAAGTATCTTTAGGGTTTGTGATATCAATAGCATGCTGATAGGTGTAATTGAGTCTGGTGCGTACTACGAATCGCATCGGCAGGTAGCAAGATAGATCGGCATGTATATCTGCTCCGTTGATTTTCACTTTTCCGAGATTGAGCATCGTCCATCGGAACTGCTGTCCCTTGGGATATGCGATAATCTTATCCGTCACGCGATTATAGTAATAGGAGGCGGATAGTGTGAGGTCATATCCTACACCATGGGTACGGGTGGAATTATTTCGATGGGAGTGATATACTATTTCCATAGAGTGCTGACGCGCCAATTCGGGTCGCAAGTTAGCATCGCCTATCTCCGTATAATAGAGGTCATTAAAAGTGGGATAGCGATAACTATGTTTGTAATAGGCATTGAGCGACAAGTCTATCTTGGGGTATGGTCTAAAAGAGAAGAAAAGGGCTGGCGTGAAGCGTGGTTGGGCTGGTTGGATTTTCGTATCCGCATTTTGTACATGGGTCATGAGTACGCTTGCTTGGAGACGCAGATATTCCTTGATATTCATCGCTGTTGCTGCGCTCAACCAATGGGAATGACGCGCAAAATGCTGGATGGCCTGTTCCGAGGGGGGTAAGAGCAGGTTTTCTCGTGTCAAGGCATTGAATTGGTAGTCATAGGCAATAGATAAGTCCCACCAATTGAATACTTGTACCTTATTGGCGATAGAGAGGTATGCTTCTTGCTGCAAATACTCATTATTAGAAGGCAGTAATCGCTCGTCTTGATTGGTATAATGGGTGTAGTCATTTGCGTACTTGGCTAAGATGCGCATATTCCATCTATTGAACCATTCGTCCTGCCATTGTGTTTGTACAAAGGTATTTCTATCCTCCACTCGTTCTCCATTTCGCCATACATTATTCACGATAGCTCCAGGAATACCTCTTTGGCTCCAATAGTTATAGGCATGTACACGCCAGAAACCCGTATTGTTATAATAATGGTGGAGTCCTATTTCTGCTCTAATGGCGTTGATGTCTCCGTTTTGACGAATGGCTGTGGTATCGTAAGCCGTTTGTCCATTAGGCAGCACACGATGGTAGCGAAATGGATATTTGCCATCTGAATAGACATATTCTGCATCCATGGTGAGTGCCATATTCTCCATCAGTTTGACATCTACTCCCACTTGTGGATTTGCTAAAGCGAAGGATCCAAACCGCATTTTCGCGCGTGTGTGCACACATTCGCCCGCTTTAAAATAAGGTTTGCGTGTATTGAGGTAAATATTTCCTGCAGCGCCGAATTCTCTTGCTGACTGAAAAATATCACTCTTCTGCCCATTATAAAGCACTATTTGCTCCATATTATCAAGGGAAAAGCGGCCTAAATCCACTTGACCATTCTGTGCATTTCCTAATTGCACGCCATTGTAATAGACGGCAGTTTGTTCGCTACCCATGGAGCGGATATTGATGGTTTTTATACCTCCTACTCCTCCGTAGTCCTTTATTTGCACGCCCGAGAAATAGCGTAATGCGTCCGCAACGCTTAGTGCGTTGAGTCGCTCCAACTCTGGTCCTTTGAGTGCTTGTGGGAGGATAATATCTTTTTTTAATGCGCGCGCAGTAACTTCTACTTCGTCAATAGTAAAATCGCTTGAATCCACGTATTGTGCATCGAAGGACGGATATAACGCATTTTGCTCCGCTTGGTTGCTTGCCAATACGGAGTATGCACATAGTGCCCCAAATAATATGGAAATAAATCTCTTTGTCATTGTACGTCCTAATCCCGGAGGACTTTCAATTAATCGCACTGGCAGGTCTTCTGACTTATGCTCAAGCTATTTTCCTTCCCAAAATGTTTGTTTATCAGCGATAAACCATTTCAGTGGATTAGATAGTAAATAGCTTGTATTCAGCACTTACAGCAGCGGGTCTGTACAGGAATCTCACCTGTTTCCCTCTTAGCCGCAGATGAGACATTCATCTGCAAGAACCAAATGCGGTGCAAAGGTACAACAAAAAAATGACATACACAAGATGTATGCCATTTTTTATATATTTTTTATACATTTCTACCTTTTAATTCTGTGCTGGATCACAAGTTATATCAATTCCTAATTTGGTAAAGGTACGCTGGTCCACCTCTTTGAGCATAACGGTAGAGTGCGCTTGGCATCCTTTGAGCAAAGGCAGAGCCTCTAATGCCTTACGGCAGTTCTCATCCCCCAAAGAGATAACAGAGAGCGCCACCAACACCTCGTCTGTATGCAAGCGAGGATTGCGACCATGTAGGTATTCTATCTTCGTCTTTTGAATAGGTTCAATCATATTCTGCGGAATTAGATTGATAGCGTTGTCAATACCCGCCAATTCCTTCACTACATTAAGCAACAATGCCGCAGATGACCCCAATAACGCACTGGATTTAGCTGTGATAATGCGTCCGTCTGGCAATTCAATAGCCGCTGCTGCGTCTGCAAAAGACTGCTCTTTTCGCTCACGCGCTGCCACTGTTGTCTTGCGGTATGCAGTATTGATACCCACTTGCTTTTGCAATAGTGCAAGTTTCTTGATTTCATTATCATTACATGCCCCATTCGCCATTCGGCACAAGGCTTGGAAATAACGTCGGATGATTTCCTGCTTGCTTGCCTCACAACAAGCATCCTCATCGCTAATACAAAAACCCACCATATTCACACCCATATCAGTAGGAGACTTGTATGGATTAGCTCCGTAGATAGAAGTATAGAGCGCATCCAATACAGGATAAATCTCTATATCTCTATTATAATTGACAGCCGTCTTACCATATGCCTCAAGGTGGAATGGGTCAATCATATTCACATCTTGTAGATCTGCCGTTGCAGCCTCATAAGCCAGATTAATAGGATGCTTGAGCGATAAGTTCCATACTGGGAAAGTCTCAAACTTAGCATATCCGGACTCCCTGCCTCTTTTCTGCTCGCCATATAACTGACTTAAGCAAACGGCCATCTTACCACTTCCACCACCCGGAGCCGTTACCACCACGAGCGGACAGGTAGTCTCTACAAAATCATTTTTACCAAATCCCTCATCCGAAGCAATCAACTCAATATTATGAGGATACCCATCAATGATATAATGATAATATACTTTTATACCTATGCGCTCCAGGCGCTGACGATACGCGTCCGCCGAGCGCTGACCGGAATAATGAGTAATAACAACCGAAGATACTAAAAATCCGCGTTCTATAAACGCATCACGCAAACGTAACACATCCTCGTCATAGGTAATACCTAAGTCCTGACGCACTTTATTACGCTCAATATCCAATGCAGAGATTACAATTACTATCTCGAGCGAATCGCGCAACTGAGTAAGCATGCGCAGCTTACTATCTGGCATAAAGCCAGGCAGCACACGACTGGCATGCATATCGTCAAACAACTTACCGCCTAACTCCAAATAGAGTTTATTTCCAAATTGAGCAATACGCTCACGAATACGCTCCGACTGAATGCGGATATACTTGTCATTGTCAAATGCTAACTGCATTGGATTCATTAAATAAAGAGATTTTGAAATTCAACTGCAAAAGTACTACTTTTTTTGCAAATACGCAAGTATAATTTGTATATTTAGAAAATTTATACTACTTTTGTCTCCGATTTATGGATAATCATTTATTACATACACTACCTATGGGTGTTTCTGCCTGCGATAAACCTACTCATTTCATATCGCCCTACACCCTTCCGCCCCATCCCATGGCTCAGCAAGCTGCGCGCGAGACAATTGACTATGTGCATCAATATATAGCCTCTCACCCTCAGAGCGAACTGCTACTACATGGTAAAATGTTCGGTGTATTGGTAGTGCGATGTAAGGATGCATCCTATGCCTATCTGCGGGCTTTCTCGGCTTTATTAGATAGCAGTTAT
>JAZNQB010000016.1:0-3656 GCA_045589995.1 Paludibacteraceae bacterium | reverse complement strand
GATAGCCTTTTCTGGATTAGGATGCGTCTCTACAAACAAGCCATCTACCCCCACAGCCACTGCTGCGCGCAGCAAAGGAGCTACCATGTGTCTATTTCCGCCTGTTATACCTTGCGAAGAAGATGGTTGTTGAACAGAATGCGTGGCATCAAAAATAACAGGACACCCCAAACGCTGCATTTCCACCAATGATGTCATATCGACTACCAATCTGCCATACCCGAAAGACGAGCCTCTCTCTGTCAACCAAATCTTTCCATTCTCCACCGCATGCGGATTGATATGACTTATCTTAGCTACAGCTCCTCCCATATCCCACGGCGCCATGAACTGACCTTTCTTCACATTGACCACACGTCCCGTACGGGCTGCTGCCTCCAATAGGTCGGTCTGACGACTCAAAAAAGCAGGTATCTGCAGCACATCCGCCACCTCAGCCACTGGGGCACATTGCCAACTCTCATGCACATCAGTAAGTATAGGGAGAGCAAACTGATGCTTCACCTCATCAAGAATTCGTAAACCTTGTTCCATTCCTACTCCACGAAAAGAAGTAGAGGTACGGTTGGCCTTATCATACGAAGACTTGAAATAAAGCGGTATATTATAATTCTCGCATAGGTTTTTTAACACCTCTGCTGTCTGCATGATACAATCACGGCTTTCTATAGCACAAGGGCCTGCAATAAGAAACATAAGTTACTACACTTATTGGTTAGGTTATTCAGCTGTTTTATACACACGAATCCATTCCACGCCCATCTTACCTTCACCTGCTTTTGCAGTAGATGGTATGAAAGACTGAGCTAAAAAGAACAACTGATCCTTTGTAAGGTCATTCGCCATACGGAATACCTCCATATTATTTACATACCATATTAGTTCTTCTGCTGTCCAACGCAGTGAATAGACATAGTATTTAGAGCGAGAAGCTCCTGATAACTTCGCAAGACGAGCCTGACCGTTAGCTACCTTACCCATTTGCACTTTCTTTCCATCATAGAAATGGAGTGCCAACATCGGTTGTCCATTCTTTCCGCTGGTTAATCCTAAGAATTGGCAACCTGCACCTTGTGAACGCATCTTTACCATGAATAGACCTTGCTCTTGCGCAAAAGCTTCCTTGGTATTCATCACATCGGATGTATAATTGAATGTCTGCTCGATAAATCCTTTCTTGCTATCCCATGCAATGGCTTTTTTTGTCTCCTCACGCAACTCTATCTCCATATTACCATTCACAAAGAATGTATTCTTACCTCCATTGTATGCTTGCTTCTCACTGGCTATTGAGTGACCATCTTTGAGCGACGCACTTGCATACCCGAAACCAGGTTTCCAATTTGCGCCAGATACCATCTTCTCATCAAAAGTGAGCAAGAAGCTCTCTGCACGCTCTACCTGCGCCTTGTCTTGCGAGAAATAGAACTGAATATCATTCATCTTACCCAACTCCTTGAATCGCATCTCACGCACATATGCCTTGGAATGTTGCCAGCGTTTCTTATCTGCCCATAGCGCATGACGCTCTTGGAAATCCGGCGTATTGATTTCTTGCTCCAAGGCATTCAATTGCTCTATTTCAACTGAATCATGCATCTTCAGATAATTCTTATAGAACGAAGAGCGGTATATACGATTGAACATGCGCAACTCTCCTGAACGCATACGCTCCTTAAAACTCTTAATCTTTGCAAATTCATCTGTCTCACGGAAAGCAAGGAAAGATAAGAACGATGGGTTCTCCAACGCACTCCTATACCATTTCACACGGCGCGAAGAGACCATTTCCTTATAGTGAAGCATTTTCTTTCCCTCTTCCGTATCTTTATACTTACGAGAGATAAGCTCTTTCTTCTCTGCCTGGAACTCTGGACTCTCAATCTTTTGTTTTAATTCAAGGTACTCCTTTAATACAGACGACTGATCAATCTGCTTCCAACGCGCCACACGCGCTTGGGTACTCTGAATGTGTTTCTCGAATTGCTCCGTAGAGAGCATTTTGCCTGTTAGTCTTGCCGTAAAAAGATTCATAATATCTATTCGTTTAAAGAGTTGTTAATCTACTTAATAATTCATCGAGTGATTGCACAAAGATAGGCGTGTAGTGCTCCTGCGCTGGAATAAACTGCAAGGAACGCATATGCGCTATCTGGGATTGTAATGGACCATAGAAATCATCGTGATTGAGGATTAGCACTGGTTTACGATGCTCGCCCACAATCGCAGACGATATAACATCCATCATCTCGTCTAATGTACCATAGCTACCAGGCAGACACACGAATACATCAGCTTGCTCACGCATTACTTGCTTACGCTCCGACATAGTAGCTACTGGTATCATTTCGTGGCAGTTATCTGCTTGGCGTCCCGCCGCTATGATACGCGATGGTATGACGCCTATCACATGCGCACCTGCAGAAACCGCCGCAGCACTCGTTCGACTCATCAATCCACCGGTAGCACCACCATACACCAATGTATGCCCATGCTCTCCTATCCATTTCCCTATCGCATCGCCTAAAGCCAGATAGGACTCTGGTATAGCATCCTTCGCACTACAATAGACCGCTATCTTCATATGCTCAATTAAGCATCAATATTAGCGTATGTTGCATTCTCCTCGATGAACTCACGACGGAGCGCCACATCGTCACCCATCAGCATGGCTATCGTATGATCTGCCTCCGCTGCATTCTCAATGGTAACCTTCTTGAGCAGACGACGAGCCGGATCCATTGTAGTCTCCCATAGCTGCTGATCACTCATCTCACCCAAACCTTTGTATCGCTGTGTCTTCACCAGACGCTCGTCACCATTTGCATACTTACGAATGAAATCATGACGCTGCTGGTCATTCCAACAATATTCGCTATAGTTACCCTTAGAGCACTTATAAAGTGGCGCCATGGCGATATAAAGATAACCCTGCTCAATCACCTCTTTCATATGACGGAAGAACAATGTCATGATAAGAGTAGCAATATGGGCACCGTACACATCGGCATCGGCCATAATAATCACTTTATGATAACGAATCTTACTAAGGTTAAGAGCCTTCGGGTCCTCTTCTGTACCAAAGGTTATACCAAGAGCCATGAAGATATTACGCACTTCTTCACTCTCAAACACCTTATGCTCCATCGCTTTCTCCACATTCAGAATCTTACCGCGCAAAGAAAGAATAGCCTGTTTCACACGGTCGCGACCTGACTTAGCCGTTCCACCCGCCGAGTCTCCCTCCACAAGGAAGAGTTCGCACTCTGCTGGATCTTTGGATACACAGTCCGCCAACTTACCAGGAAGACCACCACCCGTGAGAGGAGACTTACGAAGCACCGACTGACGCGCATTACGCGCTGCAATACGAGCCTGAGCTGCAAGAATAACTTTCTCTACTATCTTCTTTGCATCATCCGGATGCTCTTCCAAATAGTTTTGCAACGCCTCTGCGACAGCAGAACTAACTATACCAGATACTTCGGAGTTACCCAGTTTAGTCTTAGTCTGTCCCTCAAACTGAGGCTCTGTAAGCTTTACGGAGATGATTGCAGTGATACCTTCAAGGCAGTCGTCACCTGTAACCTTGTCTTCACCCTTAAGAGCACCGGTCTTGGCTCCGTAAGCGTTGAGAACACGGGTAAGAGCCATCT
>JAZNQB010000015.1:0-14211 GCA_045589995.1 Paludibacteraceae bacterium | reverse complement strand
AATGTTCCTACTTTCTGCCGCTTGGCAGACAAGCTGATTGTGGAGCTGAACGAAGCCATGCCTCCTACTATGCGTGGTATGCATGATATCTACGAACCACCCGACCCACCACAACGACGCGAGATACCTGTATATACTGTCTCTGACCGCATCGGTACCGATTGTATCACTATTCCTGCAGAGAAACTGCTCGCAGTAGTGAAGACCAATCGTCCTAATGAGGTAGGTGCCTTCACTCCGCTGGATGAAGTGACAGAGAAAATCGGTGAGAATGTAGCCTCTTTCCTCGAAGCAGAGATGAAAGCAGGTCGTATTCCTTCTACCTTCCTTCCTATTCAATCAGGTGTAGGTAATGTGGCGAATGCTGTGCTCGGTGCGTTAGGAGCCAATAAGCATATCCCTCCATTCGAAATGTACACAGAGGTTATCCAGGATTCAGTTGTAGGTCTAATGGATGAGGGCCGCATCAAGTTCGCATCTGGTTGCTCACTCACTATTGGAGCGGACAAGTTACAACATATCATCGATAATATGGATTTCTTTAAGGATAAGATTATTCTTCGTCCTCAGGAAATTAGTAACAACCCAGAGTTGGCACGCCGCATGGGACTGATTACCATCAATACTGCCCTCGAAGCAGATATTTACGGAAATATCAACTCTACCCATGTATGTGGAACCAAGATGATGAATGGTATCGGAGGTAGTGGTGATTTCACCCGCAATGCGTATATCTCTATCTATACCACTCCATCTACCGCTAAGGGTGGTGCTATCTCAGCTTTCGTACCAATGGTAAGCCACCACGACCACTCAGAGCACTCTGTGAAGATTATCATCACGGAGCATGGTATAGCTGACTTGCGTGGTAAGAGTCCTATCCAACGCGCTCACGAGATTATCGAGAACTGCGTGGACCCACAATACCGCCCAATGCTTCGCGAGTATATTGAGATGAGCAAAAAGGCTCACACGCCTCATACACTCTCTTGCGCACTCGCTATGCATGAGGAATTCCTTAAATCAGGCGATATGCGTAATACCAAGTGGGAGAATTATAAACGCTAATCAATAACAACAAATATATTCACAAACAAACCCGGCCGTTGGTCGGGTTTGTTGATAAAGTATCAGTGGAGAGTGATTACAATCGGAATAAGACCGGTGTTGTTTGTCTGCGGCTATCGGGTGAAATCCATAGTTCGAACTCCGCTTGATCGGTAGCAAAGAAGAACTTATGTGTGGCAGGTGCCGTACCAGTGGCGTCTCTTTCCCATGTTTGGTGCCAATAACCTAATTGCTCTTTGGTAATAGTTATTTCTACTTCACGGCTTTCACCTGCAGGAATAAATACTTTCTCAAATCCCTTTAATTCGCATATAGGTCTCACGTGCGCGCCTGAAAGTTGATGTGTGTAGAGTTGTGCTGTTTCGTATGCGTCGCGCGTTCCTGTGTTAGTAATAGTGCACGCGGCAGTGATAGTTCCCTTTGTGTTGTTGATGTGTATAATAGGATCACTATAGGAGAAAGTGGTGTATGATAATCCGAAACCGAATGGCACCAGTGCTTCTGTGGGTGTTTCAAGCCAATAAGAAGATTGTCCGATACTGAACTGTGGGCATCCGATAGGTATGCTATCGATGAGCATAGGTGGGTCGTATGATGGGCGACCTGTATTAAAGCGATTATAATAGAGCGGCACTTGTCCCACCATTTTAGGGAATGTGAGTGTTGTTTTGCCCGACGGAACGGCCTCTCCTACGAGCACATTTCGTAATCCAGGTCCTGCCATTGTGCCTCCATGGAAAGCGTATAAGACAGCATCTGCTTGTTCCATTTGTTTGCCTATGGTGAGTGGTCTTCCTGCCATGACAATCATGACAACAGGTTTGCCTGTAGCCACCAGCGCGTCCATCATCTCTATCTGCGCTCCGGGTAGGTTGATATCAGCTCTGCATCGCGCTTCTCCTGATAGGATAGCTTCTTCCCCACAGAAGAAGAGAATGATATCTGCGTTTTTAGCTGCCTCCACAGCTTTTGCTATACCGGATAGGTTCTTATCTCGGCTATAGGTGAGTCCGGGTTCGTATATGATACGGGCATTATGTGTAGAGTCGGCCCATTGTCGGAACGCTGTCAGTGGTGTAATACTATGCTCCGGTTCGCCATCGAAGACCCATGTTCCTAATTGCTCTTTTTGTTGGTCTGCCATAGGACCGGTGATTAATATTTTTGATTTTTGATTTGCGAGGGGTAGTGTTCCGTTGTTTTTGAGTAGGATAGCACTTTGTTCTACCATTTCGGTAGCTACTGCGAGTGCTTCTTCGCGGTAGTAAGATGGTTCTTCCTCTGGTACATAAGGATTGTCAAATAATCCTAAACGGAACTTGAGTCGCAAAATTGAACGCACACAATCGTCTATCTGCTTTTCTGTGATCTCCCCTGCCTCGAGCCACTCTTTTAAATAATCAAGATAGATATAGCCTTGCATATCCATTTCCATTTGTGCATTGATGCATCGTAGTGCGGCTTCTTTCTTGTCAGCAGCGAGTCCGTGTGGTACGAGGTCAGAACCGCTTCCCCAATCGCTTACCAATAGTGCATCTGATTGCCACTCATGGCGAAGAATATCAATATTAAGATGAGGATTAGCAGAAGAGGGTAGTCCATTGAGGTTATTAAAGGAGCACATGATAGAAGCGGCTCCTGCATCCAAAGCTGCTTTAAAAGGCGGTAGGTAAATATCTCGTAGCATTAGTTCAGGTATCCAAGTGGTATTGTAATCCCTTCCTCCCTCCGAAGCGGAGTAACCTGCAAAATGCTTGACGCATGCCGCCATAAGCAATGGTTGGTTGGTCTCTATGGTGTCGTAAGCTAATGGTTGCTGGTATCCTTTGACAGCAGCAACTCCCATTTGTGAAGTGAGGTAAGTATCCTCTCCGTATCCTTCAGCTACTCGTCCCCATCGTGGGTCGCGAGCCACATCTACCATAGGAGAGAATGTCCATCGAATACCAGCTTGGTATGCTTCATATGCTGTGAGTTTGGAGGCTTGCTCAATGAGTTTAGGATTCCATGTAGCTCCTTGTCCTAAAGGAATGGGGTAGATAGTTTTATAACCATGAATAACATCTCTTGCCACGAGCAATGGTATTCCGAGGCGTGTTTCTTCCACAGCCATTCGTTGCAGCCGGTTTACTTTTTTTGCTCCGACTACATTAAAGACCGATCCTACTTTGCCTTCACGGATTAGTTGTTCCTTGGGTTCTGCCTCCCATGAGGGGTCAACTTGATTCATCTGACCAATCTTTTCCTCAATGGTCATTTGAGAGAGCAAAAGGTCTATTTGTTTCTCAATAGGGTCTTGCTGAGTGCAAGCGAAGAGGGTAATAACCCATGCGCAACATAACAGGCGCAAGACCTGAAAAGATGGAGTATTCATATGGTATTTTATTCAGATATATGCAAATTTTACTTTGCTATAGTTTGACAATGATTGTTTGGATAGATGCGGTGGGGAGGGTGATATTAGCGTAGTGAGTGCCCAGTTGAACAGGTATGGTAGTCTCTGGTCCCATATTGAGAATATTGATGGCGTACGAACCATCTGCTTTCTCTACAGCGCAGAGGAAGATATCTTGCGACTCACAGTCATTACCCGTCTTCATGGTGCTTGGATAATTGACTTGCAGCGCCACATCACCCGGGCGCATAGAGCGTGAGAACTGCTTGAGCACATAGTAATATGGGGTGTAATAGATGATATCGTTTTGATAATCAATCATCACTTGCGCCGCAGCGAAGTTATTCACATGGTTAGGTCCACCTATCGAATCGAGCACTATATTCCAATCGCAGTACCCTGTCAACCAATGGTTGGTGCCATCGATGATATATTGTGCATAGCGATAGACGGGTGAGTATTTAGGGTGGGTTTTTCCTGCCCAGCGTGTGGAGTATGCCCAGTCGGTGGCAATCTTATCCCACCAGAAAGCATCGTTGTTGAACCATCCTGACTCTTGGAATCCTACAGGATCGGTCACGCCATCCCAAGGACCGCAACCGAGGTTGTCGATACATCCTTCGGAGTGGAAGATAGTTTTATCTGGATTCTTAGCGTGTACAGCTTCGAGTACTTCGGGGAAGCAACCGATGGTACTGCCATACCAGTGTACTGCCATACCCGTGGTGTATTGGCATGCGAGCGAGTCGCCGTAGATAGCATCCGAATAAGGTTGCATCTCGAAGATATTCTGGTCAAAACCATAGATAGCCACCTCTTGGTGTCCGCGGCGTTGCAGTGTAGGGCCGAGGTAGTGCTTGATGAACTCTGTTTCCACTTGTGGCCAGAAGTCCATGCTCTCCCATCCTCCGTCATTACCCATGGGTTCGTTGACTGGAGTAACCGCCCATATATTGACACCTTCGGCTTTCCAAGCCTCGATATACTCGGCGATGTAATTGGCATATGCTTGGTAGTATTCAGGTAGTAGCGCACCGCCTCGTGCGACGCCATTCTCGCGCTCGTAGTATTTCTTATTATCCTTCATCCATGCGGGTGCCGTCCATGTATTGGCCATGATACGATAGGTCTTGTCCGATTGGTTCTGCTTGATAGCCCATACCTCTTTCATGAGGTGGTAGAGGTCGTATTGCTCATCTTTGATTTGTGGGTATTTGGCAGCAGAGAAGCCTTCTTTATCTCTATCGAGTGAGAAGAACTGCATGGCTGTATCTCCATCCACTTCGTTGAGTGCGTATTTGCCTTCTACAGAGAAGTCCGATGACCCTATCTGCGTTCTGACCACAGAGAAGTTCGCTCCTTCTTCTGAGAAGAGTTCGTTGAGGACAGATTGTCTTTGCTCAGGTGTGAGGCATGCGAGCACGAAAGCTGAGGACTCGGTGAGTGAACCTCCGTAACCGTCGATGGTTTGTTTCTTTTGGTTGATATCGATGACGATAGCGTTTTGGGCTGTTCCTTGCTGGAAGACGACTGCTTCTTTCTCGGCGCATTTATCTCCTGCGGCGGAGGTGAGCCATACTTGGGAAGATGCTATTCCTTGTGTGCAAGAAACGAATAACATGGCGAGAGCCAAACAATGCAAAATAGTTTTCATGACTATAGGTGTTTATCTAATTATTTCAAATAGTGGTGATTTTTATAATCATCTCTTGTATGTGGCCATCGCGTGCGAATAGATGCTCACTATACGAGTATGGCAGTGTGTTATCGGTGATAATAATATCCTTTTCTGCAGTGCGGATGGTTATTTCGGCATTTGAATGTTGTATATAGGTGATAGGTACTCCGCAGTAAGTAAATCGCAGTGTGCCGTCTTTTTGAAAGTCCTTCTCGGTGAGCATTTGTGGTGCGAAAGTAACACATCCGTCTTTGACTGATACTCCCAATTCAAAGAATCGATTGATAATATCCTCTTTGACTTGTCCGGTCATGCCCGGTTGTTGTACTCCAGCCATGGATGGTGTGTGTGAGTATGGATCAAATGGGAAAGACCCATATTCAGCAGGTTGCTTATGCGCACCTATTCCTTCTCGTATGGCATTGTAATGTGCTTTCAATTGCTGTATAGTGGTAGGAGTGGCATCATTAGCATTCGCTATCGTTTCTCCCACGGCGAGTAGTAGTTTAGATACCATATGCCAATAAATAGAACCCAGTCCTTCGTATTTATAGAATGTGCCAGAGCGTCCTGTGAAGGCATGGTGTTGGAAGACTGATTCGTATAAATCTAACAATATTTGTCGTTCGTCGGAACTGATGGTAGTTTGGTTAGTTAGAGCTTGTTCTAAAAAAGAGGCATTATTAAAAGTAGCATTGAAATGTAGTCCTCCTTGCTCATCCTGTGTGATGATGGATTGCTGTTTATCATTAAGCAGTTTTTTTATGACAGGCCATTCAGCCACTTCTGCAGGAATATTATTGAGTTGGAGGAACGAGGCTCTGCGTCTATTGGGATATAGCATATAACTTCTTTGGTCCTCCCGGTATAGGGTAGATTTGCGCATTGCATCTAATAGTTCGACAGCTTCTTCAGCATTGAGCAGTCTGGAGGAGAGAACGGCTACTTGGCCCTCTAACATATCGTATAGATGTGATATTTCAATATTGTCTTCAGTAAATCGAATGAGGTTATATGCATGATAAAGTCCGTTGGCACATTTGTTATTACGTATAGAGCTATCAATTACCTCCAGTGTGTCTGTCAGGAAAGTGCGCAGTTCGCATAGCGGTAGGGTAACTATTTGTCCGCTTAATCCTGCATATGCTTTCTGTCTGTATTGTTCTCCTGCCATCCCTGCCATATCTGTGACTTGTTTGGTGGATGGCATCTGAAGAGCGCTGTGGAGCGCTTGCAGTAGCGTATATGTCTCGGAAGCAATATTGACATCCGACATAATGAACTCTTGTAAGAAAGACACATATCGTCGTATATATGCCAATGTAACCATTGAGGCTCCATAACCGACGAGTGCATTATTAGCATCATTCCACTCTGGGCGCAATGTATTCATCCAGATACCTGCGTTTGGGACGAAATTCGATAGTTTGGCAAGCAGTGTGATGAGCAGTTTGTCTGCCATGGTGGTGAGAAGTACTTGTTGTTGCTCATCTAATACCAATCGTGCATCTTGTCCTATTTGTGGTGTCAAAGAGAGTATTTGTTGGTGCAGTTTGTCGTCAAAAACAATGCTATCCTTTGGATTGGCTACTATATCGGCATATGATTTGAGTCTGTAGGGCACATTAGCAAACGCGAAGATGCGCTCGTTGAGTAGTGTGGATAGTGTTTCGGGAGTATGCTTATTGCTTATCTCAAGCAGTTTGAGTAAGTATATGATTTGATGGTCTCCCCAATAGCCGATATTTGACCATGGATTTTCGGGTTCTATCACTTCCCAGTCTATACCGGCATTCGTTATGCGATATGGATTATATCCGTCAACGGTGGTAGCGTTAAGGAATTTAACGATGATAGAGTTGATAAAGAGCGGATATGAAAGAGATAATGCTTCCCAGTTTTGGAAAATATCTCTCCAGTTTCCTTGATAGGAGACGATAGGTTTTCCTTGTTCGTCTTGCACGCGAATATCAAACAGGTTCCATGGTCGTGATGGGTCTCCATGTCTTCTGCCGAAAGTAATTGGTAGATATTCCAATGCCAGACGAATGAGTTGTGCATCGTTTTGTTTGCGCACAATCAGCATGAGTTGTTCATGTTGTATAGTTTGTGGCATTTCTGCAAATAAATGCTGGTATTTGTCAGCCAAACTGGTATTGAATACTCGTACATGTTGTGCAAAAGCCTCTGTATAGATGGTGTAGTCATTGAGATAGAATCCCCCTCGCATGGTATTAAAGAGGGTATTGGCAAAATGTCGTGCATCGTTATAGGGGTCTGCAGTAAATTGCTCACCATCGTTATGTGCTACGATCTGCTTGAGTGTTTCGGTAGATTGTGTGATGGCTTGCTCTATGATATCGATGGCATCATCTTGCTGTGTAAAGGAGATGAGTTGTCGCACTTGTACTGCATCTTTCTTCACATCAGCTACCATATACCATGTTTCTGTTTGCCCTGCTTGTAGTGTCATGCTTGTGTATGCGAAGAAAGCCCCTCTTACACCTTTCGCTTCGGTGTATTGCTCCAATTGCCATTCATCATCATTGCGGAATAGGTCAAGGGGATAGGAAGAAACAAAATACTGTGCATTCTTCAATCCGAGTGCATACACTGTGTTGCAAAAGAGCGATTCACTGGGTTCTGCTCTATCTACAAGGATGGCCTCCATTCGGAAGAGGACGAGTGAGGTATTAGGAACGAGTTCGGTTTTCTTATATCCATCTACGAGTGTAGAGAATTCGTTTTGTGTTTTGCGTTCTACGCCTGCCGGAAGAATATTCTGCATTCCATCCACGAGTGTGATGGTGAGTTCTTGTGTGGCTATATTCTCAATAGAAGCTTTGCGTACCCATCCATGTTTTCCAGCGGGCGCCCACATATATGAGAAGCGCAGTCCGAGGGACTCGTTCTCTTCGCAGAAAACGATGCGATTTCCTACTATTGATTTGGCAATCTTCCGATGGATGATATATACTCCATTCATTCGTTGTGAGAAGGGTTCCCACAGGTAGGTTTTGCCATCGAGTGTGACATGCAAGATGGTTTTGGGTCCCGTTTGCTCGTATTGCTCGGTAATTTTATCATCGGTGTAATAAGGGAAGAGTGCTTGTTCTGGCGAGCGTCTTCCTGCGGTGAGTCCTCCTGTGGATGAGAGGTACATCCAAAGGTCGGTATCCGATGCAAGGGAGATGAAGAACGGCTGCATCGCATCGTAGTCAGCAATCTCGTAAAAGCGTTCGCCAAGGATAGTGATAAATTGTCCGACAGTTTTTTTTGTAGCGTTATGAATAGGTGTTTGACCGGAGTATAGCATTGTTGGGATAAAAGATTAGATAGTACGACGAAGTTCGAGTTCTTTTTTCATTTGATCCATTGTCTTGGAGTCCAGATTGTAGAATAGTAATAAGAGGGCGCATGATGCATACAGCACACCCGGTACTATACCGAACATCCAATGAATGGTATTCATTATTTCCGTATTACTTTGTGTTATGGTTATTGCTAAGCTGCCATCGAAATGGATATAGCTCATGATAGCGCCGAATATAGCAGCCCCTATTGACCATCCTATTTTTTGTGCGAAGACCGCAGCTGACAAACACAAACCTGTAGTTCGTCTATTGAATTTCCATTCTCCATAATCGGCTGTGTCAGCAAGCATAGTCCAAAGGAGTGAGATAGCAGGGGCGTAGGCTACTTTACCCAAGCAGTTGAAGATATTGATGAGCACAAAGTTCTTTCCTGCAAAAAACAGTAAGCAGAAGAATAAGCCAGATAGAATGGAGCAAACGATATATAGTTGTTTGGCACCGAATTTCTTGACGAGTGGTTTAGTCATTGGGATTGCTATGATAAGTGCTACAGTGCCGAGTATATTGAAGATTTGGCTCTTGGATTCAGCATCCAAATAGTATTTGAAGTAGTATCCGGCAGATATATTTTGTATAGCGAACATGATGAAGGAGACGATGCCTACGAGCATGAGTACCACCCAAGGGCGGTTTTTGAATAAGTATTTGAAATCATGTTTCATATCGGTTTCTTGTCTTTTAGGTGGAGATACCCGCTCTTGGGTGGTAGCGAAGGATATGAGAAATAGAATAATTCCTACACAACTGAAAATACCGACCAAATAGCGAAAGCCGATGATGTATGTTTCGTCCACAAGGGCTGTATTATCAAAAGCTTTGCGTGCTGCATCATCAGCCATGATAGCGTAGTCCATACCAGTGGCTTGCGAACCGAGGTAGTACACGATATAGAGTGCAAAACCAGATACGATCAGTTGACCTATATTAGCAGCCACAAATCGATAGGAGTTTAATCCTGCTCGCTCGATGGAGTCATCTGTCATGACTGCTCCCAAAGACGAATATGGGATATTTACCACCGCATACACGATACGCAATCCTACGAACATGGGTAGGATGTAGGCGATGAGTGCATTTCCTTGTAAAGAGGGACCGAAGAATGCCAAGAATGCAAAGAGTGCAAATGGCACGCATCCAAAGAGTAAGAATGGACGGAACTTCCCCCAGCGGGTATTGGTGCGGTCAGCCCATATACCTACTATAGGGTCCATCACGGCATCCATGATAGAACCTAAGATAGCAATGGCGGATGCCCAACCTGCGGATATATGGAGCACGTCCGTATAATAGAAAATCAACCAGAAATTAACCAAGTCCCACACAAAGTGTGAAGCGGTGTCGCCGAGACTATAACCTAATTTTTCCTTGATGCTTAGTTTCATGATATTCGTTTTTTATGTTATTGCTTTGTATATACGCGGATGTAATCGACATACATCTTAACCGGTGTGCCATCGGCAGGCAATGCCGTGACGCGTTGGAAAGATGGGTCATCAAATGTGATACGCTCGGGGTATTTCTCGGCTGCAGGCATATTAGGGAAGAAGCCACCCACGGCGAGGTTGAGCACGAGATAGAACGGATGATTGAAATAATGCCCTGGTTGGTTCACCTCCTTATTACGCAATGAGAGTTGGAAATAAGGTGCCGTCTCAGGGTATTTATCTTGGTCAAGATACATCGCGATGGAGTCTTCTGTCCAAACGAGTGTGAAGAGGTGGAAATCACCTTGCACAGGATAGTCGGCTGTGTAGAAACCTCCCACATTAGGGTATGCGCCATTATTGAAGGACTCTCCCCAATGGCATGCACCATTGAAATAGCGGTCTTGTGTACCATTCTCAATGCCTTTATGATGCCCCATCTCGCATATGTCTATCTCTCCACATTTAGGCCATACGACGCGTCCTTGCTTAGCGAGCGCCGCTTTGGTCTTATCCACATCATCGTTATTACCAAGGTTCTTAGCGAGGTTATTGCCGAGCATCCAGAAAGCAGGCCATAGACCATCGGCGGTGTATGGAAAGGCGATACGCGCTTCCACTTTGCCGTAATGGACGGTCACTTTATCTTGCGTATTGAGTCGCGCTGAGGTGCAAGGACGATTGCCATAGTCCTCTTTCTTAGCAGTGAGCACAAGGCAACTCTCACCCGTAACGGGGTGTTTCTCGATGGATATATTGCGTGGGCTGTAGTATTGCAATTCAGCATTACCGCCTCCGCGAGCATTATCTTCTACATTCCAATAGTCGCGATTGAGTTCTGTGCCGTCAAACTCATCACTCCACTGGAGTTGATACTCACTTTGCGCTTGGCATGCAATAGTGAAGCATGCGAATAGTAATATAACACTTTTTTTCATGATATATATATTATTGTATGCGTTGACCGGTGAGGGTGTAGGTATGTCCGCCGCGGAGGATAAAGAGCTGTCCATTCTTCATCACCTTTGTACTTTGCAGTTCGTCTCCTTGCACTGCCTCTATGCCTTGTGTACCTGCTTGCTCGATAGGGTCAGAAGCAGAAGGGCAAACGAAGGACTGATTATCATCTCCACGCTGATAGATACGAATCCAGTCGATGTACATCGAACGAGGTCCATCTGCCAATGCGCTGATTTTATTGATATCCCATATTTGTGGGAAGTTACCACCGACAGCGAGGTTGGCAATGATGAAATTAGGTTTGCCAAAGACGAGTTGGCGATTATAGTTGTCATCTTTATCAGGTTCTAACGGAGTAGAGAAATAAGGTGCTACACCTGGATGACTATCCATATCCATGTACATCTCAATAGAGGTAGGCGTCCAAATCATGGTAACTATATGGAAAGTATCTTCAACCGAATAAGGATAAGTGATATCTTGCGCATCGCACCACACGGTATTCCATGCCGAACCGATATGCATGGCGCCGTTGAAGAAACGCTCTTGGGTGCCATTCTTGATTCCATTGGCATTACCCAACTCGATGATATCTGTCTCGCCGCAGCGTGGCCATCCCACTTGATCGAAGTTATTACCCATCTGCCAGAAAGCAGGCCATAGACCATCGGCAGTCTTTGGGAATTTGATACGCGCTTCTATCTTACCGAATGTATAATAGAGATTATTCTTGGTATTGACGCGACCCGAGGTGCATTTCTTACCTTTGTAATCCTCTTTGGTAGCCGTGAGGATGAGACATTTCTTGCCTGTCTCGGGTTCGGTGCCGAGTGTAACACCTTTCTCGCAGTAATACTGCAATTCGTTGTTACCGCCTCCGTCGCCATTAACCTCTATATTCCATACGGCGCGGTCAAGGGTATTATCTGTGAAATCTTCGTTCCAAACGAGTGTGTATTCATCTGCGATGAGCGGTGCGCAGGCCATTAGTGCCATCAGCGCAATGGATAGTTTTTTCATAGGATATATATATTATTCTGGTTATACTTATTTGATTTCGAATGCACTCAAGCTACAACTTCCCGAGAAGAGCGAGAGTGTGATTGTATGGCATCCGGCTTTGATAGGTATGGTGGTGGTAGCAGTGATCCACTGATTGGACGAACCATTGCGTGGCATATCTATGAAGTTGGCCGATTGCCCATCTATCAACACTTCGCAAATAGAATTGGAGTATCCACAATAGCGGAGGGTGAGTTGATTGGCGTTGGTAGGCAGATAAACCTGATAGCTAATCTCTTGTCCTGCAGCGAAATTAGTAATCATCAATCCAGGATAGCCCGCTTGTGTAAGTGCTATGCTATCATTAGATGGACGGAGCGTCATGGATGTGTTTTTGAGCTTAGCATACTCATGGGCGAGTATAGGGCGTGTAGCCTTAAGCCAAACGGTGGTATCCATTGGGGAAAAGTAACAATACATCTCACCAAGTGGGTTGAGTACAGGTGGCCAATCGCGGGTGAGCAACTGCATATATGGTGCTTTATCCACACTCGCACTGGAACGAGGAATGAACCATGCATAGCGTTCTACGAGCGGTTCTGACTCCAAGAAATTGAGGACGGCACACATATAATCCTTCTGTGCTTCCACGCTGCCTGGCACTGGATCCCAAGCACAGAACTCCGTGAGCCATACAGGCTTATTGTATTTCGCAAACATCTTCACATAATTCTGTACTGCATTAGGCGATGACATATAGCAGTGTATGGAGATAGCATATATATCATCAATAGACACGCCTGGTTGTGCAAAGAAATCATCCAACCATTTGATAGGATTGCTATAACCCGATAGTGTGCCATAGTTCATGGCAGGGGACACCAATTTGAGATTGAGTTCTTTGGCTAATGCCACCACATCCGGCCATAATGCTGCGGCTTGCGCAGGAGTCATATTTGCCTGATCGGTGAGGTTGGGTTCATTGAAAGCCAATAGATATTTGGTATTCGGATGCGCAGCCACATACGCACGGATGCGCTCCTTGCTATAACTACCATTCCAGCACATGGGGCAGAAGTCCATCTCATTTGTATCAAACCATAATGCAGCGTCCTCTGTAGGCGTATTGCCCCAATTATAATCCCAACTGATATAAGGTGATAGAAGAGGCAGGTCCATTATATTGGTGAAAGAGAACGACACACCGCGTTTGGATGATTTAGGCATCACATCTACCACTTGTCCTGTAGGAGTGGCAGGGTTTTGTGGGTCGTCTCCATTGCCTGTTGTAGGTCCGTCACAGGAACTGATAATCATTGCGGAGATCAGCAGTATGATTACCGATAAGGATGTTTTTTTCATAAGGGCATTTATTTATTTTTCTGTTCGTTGATATACGCGCACATAATCCACATACATGATGCGTGGCACATTAAAAATAGCGTCATCCACACTTCCTCCCATTGTGCCGCCTATGGCGAGATTGAGTATGATGAAATGTGGTTTATTGAATGGCCATGAATCGTTATTATCTATCTTTGTTTCCCATTGCTCTGCATATTGCACGCTGTCCACAAAGAAGCGAATAACATCCTTGCCATCCTTTTCCTCTTGTGCCCACTCTACTGCATAGGTATGGAAATCATCTGCAAGGGAGTAGTCAAACATCTTGGTAGCATGCCAGTTATTGCCTCGTGTACCATTTTTCTCCACGGTATGTAATGCAAAGGATGCGCGATTTGGAATACTACCCACATGCTCCATGATGTCTATCTCACCGCAATTAGGCCAATTACCGCTATTACCCATCATCCAGAAAGCAGGCCATGTTCCTTTACCGCCAGGGAACTTAATACGCGCTTCGATACGACCATAGGTAAAGGTCTTTTTATTCTTCGTCAATAGACGACCTGAAGTGTATTCATTATTATTGTATTGCTCTTTGCGTGCTTCGATGAGGAGCATACCATTCTCTAAGCGCACATTCTCTGGGCGTGTGGTATAGTATTGTAGTTCGCGGTTACCCCAACCAGCTCCGCCGGTGTTGTATCCCCAAACGGACTCGTCCAATTCTGTGTCATCAAACTCATCGCTCCAAACGAGTTGGTAGTCGCCCCAAGTGTGCTCTACTGCTACTAAAGCCGTCACACTCTCTAATGGAGTGGCAAGGGTGATGGTGGTATTACCTGCTGCTAACGCAGTCACTTCACCCGTGTTGCTAACCGTAGCCACTTCTGGGTCAGAAGAAGTCCAAGTCATCTCAAGGTCGAAAGTATTGCCATAACTGAAAGTATATTTCTCGCCCGGGCG
>JAZNQB010000014.1:0-5836 GCA_045589995.1 Paludibacteraceae bacterium | reverse complement strand
TATTATTTGATGATCAATAATATCCAACCGCAACGACCGATAACAAATCAAGATATACACCAAATGCAAATGTTGGATCATGGGCAAAAACAAGATACACTGCAGTCTCCTTTAATAATCATCTTGTTAGAGAGTCTGGAGAATTGGGTGCTCACACCGCAGATAATGCCAAATCTATATCGCCTCACGCAGAATGAACATGTCTTCTATGCCAACCGTATCCATACACAGATAGTAGGAGCTCCTTCGGCAGACGGACAGATGATAGTCAATACGGGCTTGCTGCCTATCAATGCGGGAGGTACATGCCTCTACTATGGTGAGCATGAATATCCGGCTATAATGAATTTAGCGCCAGACTCCACGGTCTGCTTGCTCCCTCATGACCTTCCAGTCTGGAATCAAACACAGATGTCACCGGCATACGGCTATGACACTACGATTTGTTATTGCGATGTAGATACAATTTTATTCCAGAAATTAGATACTTTGGTGGACCAAGGATGGCAGTATATACAATGTATCACGCAATCCACCCACGCGCCTTTTGTGAATGAGAAATATTCAAATCTGGAGTTGCCAGAAGATATGCCATGGGTGATGTATAATTTTATTCGTGGTTTCAATGCATTAGATGAGGGTGTGGGATATTTTATTCGCAAATTAGAGACAGATACCACTTTGCAGAAATATACGATTGTTATCACAGGCGACCATCGCATTTTGCATTACGAGAAACGCCAACAGATGCAAGCATATGCGGATGAGAATGGTATGAGCCTGCGCCCAATGGATGATTGTCTGCCACTAATTATTTATTCGCCTGCAATAACACAAAATACACGCTATACGAAAGATGCCTATCAGATGGATATCTATCCTACCTATCAGTCACTTCTTGGAGTGGAGAACTATCGTTGGAAGGGTTTTGGTATCAACTTGCTGTCTGATACGGCGGAAATAGAACTCAAACGCCCCATCACAGAGGATGAGGCATTTATTCTGTCGGATAAACTAATTCGTAATAACTATTTCGCTCGTTGAAATAACTCCGAGAATATTTCTATGGAATGATAATTGTCCGTTTGGCACTATAGTGCGAAGCGGACAGTTAATTTTATGCCGTTTCGTCCCCATGCGCCAATCTTACGGCGCGCATTGATCATCACCGGTTCGCCATTCTCATCCAATACAGCATTACCCGCGCCATCTAACTGAGGTACCTTGTATGGCAATTCGTAGTCGTTGTAGGTAATACGACGAATATAATCAATGCGGATGAACTTGAATATATTCTCAAATCCAGCTGTCACTTCCATATAAGGTAATGGACCCATAGGAGACGAAGTGCGGAAACCATCTTGGATATAAGGTACACCATCTATGTAATCCACATTACCTTGTGCATTCACGCCATTCTCAAAGGCGGTGTGAGGAAATTCATATAAACCAGAGTTGCGCTCGGATGCATGGTAGGGGTTGTTCTTATTTGTCAATCCGCCATATATACCTGAAAAACTAACTACTCCACGTAACTTTAGTTTGTTGATACCCGGAATACGGTTAAGTATCCAACCTTTGAAATAATAGGTAGCATGGAGTCCTACATAATAATCCATCAAGAACTCCATGGGTTTCATCTGGTTAAAGGCGCGTTGTGCAAGGAAAATACTCGTACTCGTCTGCGGAATATATAGTTTGGTGAATGGTACTTGTTGCCAGATATATCCTCCTTGTAATCGCAAGTCAAGGTGACCAAAAGCAGAGAACCAGAAACGCTTGTCAAACATCGCTTCTGTGCGGTTATATACAAATCCTTTGCCACCATTATGCCTATCGTCTAAATAACCTACATAATGCGTCAGTTTGATGGTTGGTGCATCTTTGTCAATAGCAAAGGGACTCTCAATTCCCATACGGTCAATATATAACCGACTACCAGGCGAGTACTGGAATTCTAACATCGCTTCATAGTTGCGATATTGACCGATAGGCGAGAAGGATGAAGAGAAAGTAGTATCCAAACCATTGATATGCTGCGTGTAGTTCATACGGTTATATTGAAGCATACCGGCAGCTTCGTTATTGCTGAAATCAAAGGCAGTCTTGATAGAGAACTTATTCTGCCATTCTTTCATGTATTCCAACTTCGCATGGAAGACATATTGGTCAAAACCAAGAGTTGGCTTGCTTGTCGGAATAGACATCAAAATATGGTCACGACGAATCACATCGGTCACTTGTCCCGGCTCTTCTACATCGTATTGCGCACTCAATTGAATATGATGGCGTAGCTTGTCGTATGGTTGACTCTTATGCTTATCAAAGGTATATACGAGCGTAGCATTGTATTTAGGACGCAAATCCGTCGTACCAAAAGCAGCATACCCACGGAAGAAAATCTGGTTGTGCAGTTTGGCAGTAGAGGCACCACCTACACGAAGGCGAACACCCTCAAGCATATTCCAACTCACAAAGTTATATATTGGTCCAAAGTCAAACTTACTATCGTCTAAGTCTCTGGCTGGTGTTGTGGCTACAAACTCGGTAGTGATGGCGTTCACTGCAGCAATCATACTGGCAAACTTAGGATTAGAAGTCACCTCTTTTACCAAATCATAGACAGAACTCTCATATTTGGTCAATGGTTCAGGACGAAGAGTATCCCACGCGGCGGCACCAAAGCGCTGGGCTGTGGAATCGTTCATGGAAATCTCGTCGGCTGTCATGCCTGAGAAAATATTATGAGGAATAGCATTCTCCAAGTCCCACTTGGTGTATAACTTCGTTTGACGAGCAATCATACCTTTCTTCTTGTTGAAGATATAGAACTTAGCAAAAGTGCTTGTACGGTCAGGAGCCCAAAGACCATTCTCTAATTGTTTGTAATCATGCTCAATAGAGTATTCACTCACGAAGTTGAGGTTGATGTCAGGCGGGATATTAATGGCGTATTTCTTGAGACGGAAAGTGGAGTCATTCACGATATATAGGTGACCTGTGAAACCATAACTCTCTGAGTTGACAGGCACAAAAGCGAGGTCAATACATGGATAACCATCCACCATGATGGTGTCCATAATATAATATTGATAGAAGGAGACGGCGAGGGTGGAGGAGAGTGGAGATACGAAACGGTTGTATAGTAAGTTCATACTATTGTCGTTAATCTCTACATCCTTAAAGAGCGAGTTGATATTCTCTTGGAATGAACCGGATGAGAGCAAATCTTCCACACCGAAGATACGCTTTTTCTGTACTATCTTCTTCTCACGGTGTGGCTTGCGTTGGTAGTATTCGTCGGTTAGGTGCTCGCGGATACTAACTGTCACACTGGGATAGACACCTGTTGTGTCTATGTATTTCTGCACGAAAGCGAAGTTCTTCCAGAATGGTTTCTCCCAATTCACATTGATGTTATCCAATGCAAACGACATGCGCGAGTATGTTTTGGCGGTGTAATGGTCAGCCGCGAGTACGCAGTGTTCATTCTTATTGGCTATCACATTCTTGATTAGTTCTACCGCAGGGTTGCCTCGACGACGATAGTCGCGCTTCTTATTCTTGGGCGTAACGATAACATCTTGCAAGCCATATGCCTCGGGCTTGAGTTTTATCTTGGCATTTGTCTTGCTTTGCCCTTTGCGTAGTACCACCACTTCTGTCTTATAACCTATCATCTGGAAATGCACGGTGGTGTAGCCATGTGTGTTGCTAATGGAGAAATTACCATCTATATCCGAGGTAGTACCTACTTCGGACGCCACCATGCCTTTGCTGGTGGTGGGCTTAAGGAAATATATTTGTGCGAAAGGTAGTGTCTCACCTGTCTCGGCGTCCACTACTATACCTGCAATACTGGTACGCTGTGGTGCCTCTTGTGCCCCGATATTCACTATCGGAAGGCAAAGAAATAATATATATATAATGCTTTTTTTCAAAATCTAAATTGTAAATAGTCTTATTTTTGTTTTTTCAAGCTCTCTTGATGTATGGCATCGAATAAGTTTTGTACCAGTTCTTCGCTCAGTCCTTTCTGCTCTGCCCACTCTTTGCGCTGCTTGACAATCTCTTCGTAGCGTTGGGGTTGTAGGGCTTGTACGCCGTGTGCTTTTTTCCATTCGCCTATGCGCTCACTCACTTCCATTCGCTGTGCTATCGTCTCCCATAACTGGTCATCCAATTCGTCTATCTCCGCCCGCAACCAAGCCAACTCTTGACTTCCGGTGTTCTTTCCCTTCCCTTTAGGGAGGGGGTAGGCTTCTCTAATCTCTTCGGGTTTTATCTGCTGCCGTGCATCGGAGAGTGCTTCTTGTGGGTTGTGATGCACTTCTATCATCGCGCCATCCAACTGCAGTTCGTCTATCTTCTTCATCAGCGAGGGTATCTTTGTGGCGTCGCCGCTCATATGACTTGGGTCGAGTAGGATAGGTATGTCTGGTCTTTGTGTGCGTATGTAATGCGCCATGGCCCAGCAGGGTTTATGGGCGCATCCGCGGTGAATAGCCATGACGGGAATTCCTGTTTTTTCCAGTCGCTCTATGTTGCCCAACCATAATGCTGCATCTTCATTCACCGGGTTCTTGATAAATATGCCCTTCAACCCACGCTCATTGTGGGTCTCCGACCGAGTATTGAGTAGCGCGTCTGCAATCTCCTGTACGGCGATAGGGTTGGCGCTGGTGCGTGCACCTATCCACAGGTAGTCTATTCCCGCTTGTAGTGCTTCGGTTACATGGGATGGCGTCGCCACTTCAGTAGCAATTTCCATGCCAAATTGCTGCTTCACTTCTTGTAACCATTGGAGTGCTTCTGAACCTACTCCTTGGAAAGTACTTGGGCTCGTGCGTGGTTTCCACACGCCTGCGCGATAAATAAAATCAAAGCCGCATACTTCTTTAAGCATGCGCGCAGTAACTAAAACCTGTTCGCGGCTCTCCGCCGAACAAGGTCCTAAAATATGTATGATTTTAGATTTTATGTTTAGTAAATCAGCTGTAAGCGGAAGAGCATATTCTCTGGTTTCTCTTGCCCGTAGAAATAATCAGAGTTAGTCAATTGTATTTCTACATACCCGATACCCACGCGGTAGTCGATGTGCTGCGTGTAGTATGCAATCGAACCATCAGCAAGAGCCTCGGTCATATAAACGCTCTGTGGAAGTGCTACTTGGTATGCGTCTACCGTACCGCTGTTATATTCGCGACAGATGGTCCAATTGCCGTAGTTATAGACGAATGGCGTTATCTCAGGCACATCAAGGTGGTAGTAGTACTGCTGTGCGTTCTCATCAAACTGCCAATCGGCTTGCATCACGCGCAAGTCTAATGTCTGCGTGTGGTAGCGGCATGGCTCATCCTCACAACTTGTAAACCCAATAGCAACTGCTATAATGGATAGGAAAAGAAGTACTTTTTTCATAACTTTTTGTTTCTAATCGATTTTGCGTGCAAAATTACTGCTTTTTTTTGATATATGCAAATGATTGCGTGATTTTGTAGTTTTTGTTAGGTTCTCTGTGCATTAGCGCATAGCTTTGTTCATTCATTCACTATTCATTATTCACTATTCATTATTCATTATTTTGTTCTTATCGTCCTTATTGTTCTATCGCCTTATAGTCCTTATCTTGTCCTTATCTTTGCAGCGCATTTGCAGCAGTAAAACATATGTTATTCATATGTTATTCATATGTGATTCATATGTTATTAAGATAACCACAAGATAATTTTATAAAATTCAAATAATAGTATGAATACTACGACAGCAAAGCCCGCGCCCTATTTGCCCATCCTCTAATTTGCCAATTCGTCCTATTTGCCCAATTCGTCTTATT